>JAEMGR010000027.1 GCA_016458225.1 Myxococcaceae bacterium JPH2
ATGGCACCGCTGGCGTTCGGGGTGAAGATGATCTCGTACTCCTCGGGTGATGCATGGAAGAAGCGGTAGATCTCCGCGCGGGCCTTCTCGTAGGCCGCCTCGGCGGTGCGTGAGCCGGTGTGTGGGTTGCCGAGGATCGTCCTCTTGAGGACGTGATGATCGAACTCGACAAGGCTCTCGGGAACGAGGGCCGCGCCGACATGGTCCAGATAGGTCTCCAGGTGGGCATCCAGGCGCGAGAACTCCGCGCGCCGCAGTGCCTCGACCTCGTCCTCCACATACTCCGGATGGTCGGCCAGGAGGGCGGCCTTCATCGTGCGATAGCTCCGGAGGAGGGGCAGCTCGAATCGAGGGCTTCGTTGCGCGCCACGATGGTCCACCAACTCGGCCGCCATGGCGCGGAACGCGCTCAGGGGGCCGAAGTCAGGCAGCGCTGTGACGGCGACGTTCGCCTTGCTCTCCGGGTCGACCGCGCCGCGCAGGAGCCAGGCGTTGCCTTGCAGGCCGCTCCGGGTGGAGATCCTTTCAAATCTCGCGCACGAGGAACGTTTCATAGGGCTCGAAGCGCTCGGGCCCGAGGACACAGTCAGAGAACTCCCTGAACGCGCTCAGCTTCATTGGGGTTCGAGTGCTGTCTTGGAGGAATGTGTTGCAGATGTATGCATGTGCGCGCTCAGACAGAGGCTGGGGGATGAGCGCGCTCAGTATTGGAATGGCCTTTCCCGCGTCAGGGTCGTCTTCCAGGGCAGGTGTCACCCCATGGACATCGCGTGAGTGTTCGGATTCATCGCGGCGCCCGGGCAAAGACGTACCGTCGACGCATGCCTGGAGATGCCTCGCTTCGCAAGTGGGCCGTGGGGGGCCTTCAGGGTGACAGGGCTTTCAGCTTCCGGGTGCTCTCCGTGAGGAGCGTGGCTCGTGACTCCGTGTTGAGGGCGGGGTCCTTGGGGGCCCGCTCGACGGCGCGCGCAAAGGCCTGGCGAGCAGCGTCCTTCTGTCCCGCCGCCAGGTAGCCATCTCCCAGGCTGTCCGAGGCATTGGCCGAGGTGGGATGGAAGTGCTCCGCGAGGCGGAAGGCGAGGACGGCGCGGTCGGGCTTGGCCTGGCCGAGCAGCGCGTAACCCATCGCGACGAAGACAGACTCTTCGACGATGGGCTCCTCGGGAAGCTCTCGTTCGAGCTGCTCGATGGTGGCGACGGTCGCGTCGAACCCGTTGGCTTCGGCCTGTTCGAGAACGGTGGCCGGTGGCGGACGGGCGGGGAGGGCGGGCTCATGCGCGAAGGTGGCCCTTGGGTTGTGGGCGACGGCCTCGTTGATCCGCGTGAGGCCCGTGGCGTCTGCCTTGAGCTGGAGATCGAGGAACGCCTCGATGAGCGTGCAGGTCCAGGTGAAGCCTTCTCCGCTCAACCGTGGCGTCGTCCCCTCGGGGTTCGCGGGGAACTCCTTCCTGAAGCGCTGGTGCAGATTGCCCTTGATGAAGCTGGTGTGGAACATCTGGCCCAGCGTCACCAGGTAGCGGTCGGAGTGCCGATAGGAGCGGACCGCGCTCAAATCAATCCACGGCTGCTGTCGTCGCAAGTCGAGGATGGCGGCCTGCATCTTTCGCGGCGCGTGGTGATACCCCTGCGTCACCGAGAGGATTCCAGGCTCGGCGGGGGGATTGGGGAACCCATAGGTGCCGTCCAGCCCCACGACGGCGGAGACGTTGGGGTTCTGCATCGCGAAGAGGATGGCCGCGCTGCCGCCCAGGCTGTGGCCAACCATGGCGAGCCGCGAGGCGTCCACGAAGGGGAGGGTTCGCACCACGGACCCCGTGAACTCGAAGTCTCGGACGGTGATGTCGACCTCGGCGGGGGTGAGGCCCAGCATGGGCTCATCGCTCGTTGGTCCCAGGGTGAGGACCGTGGCGACGACGTAGCCATGGCTGGCGAGGTACTCGGCCAACGTGGCATGCGTCGTGAGCATCGCCCCTTGTCCTCCCGTGGTGAGGACCAGCGGAAAGCGTCCCGCCGCGGCGGGCGCGTTGGCGATGGCGTTCACGGGCGTGGCGGCCAGGGCTGGGTAGGCGTCTTCCTCGCTTTGTCGATAGGCGCCACCGTCCCGCTCGGCGAGCACGGCCTCGATGCCCGCGAACTCCTTGGGCGCGCTCGCGCCTCGGAAGTACTCCTCGAAGCGGAGCGGCCGGCCCGTGGCGCGCGCGGCCGGATACCAGACGCTGATCCGCATCGGCCGGCCCTTGGTGTCCGCCGTGAAGGCCTTGCCGTAAGGACGCGTCGTGGCCCAGGCGCGGCTCGTGTCGAACCGATAGAGGACCTGATAGCCGACGGCGTAGGGCCCAGGGCGCAGGTCACCCCACAAGGGACTGGGACTGGGCGCGGCGGGGACTTCCTTGGCCGCCGCGGGCAATCCCATGCCCAGTAGCACGCACACGCTGAACGCCACGACGCTCGCACGAGTCATTCCGGTCTCCCGGTCCGCCCCCCGCGGACGCCCACTCAACACGAAGCGCGTGCGAGACGATTGCACGGCGGTGCGCTTGAACTCGGTGAGATCGCGGAGCGGTCGAGACTCGCCATCATCCAGGCACGGCGCGCGTGCCCATCCGCGCCGCCGCTTCTTGCGAGGCACGGGGCGCGGCGCCGGAGCGCAGTGCGTCAGAGCGCGGGCTGCTCGCGCTGCATCAAGGGCTCCACTTGTCGTTGGAGCGCCTGAAGCTGGGTGAGCTTCTCCCGCAGTTTGATGCGCATGTCGCGCGCGTCGGTGTGGAGGACCTCGTCGTGCAAGTCCTCGATGCATTCCCCCAGACACGAATGGAGGAGGTGGATCTGCTGCTGGGAGAGCTCCAGAACCATGGGACACCTCTCGGTCAGCGAAACGACGGTGGCACTCCTCCCCCCACACCCCGGGGAAGAAGGTGCGAGCGCGCGCGCGTCAGGCTTTGAGAGGCCATGGCTGCGGCTCCTGCTGCCTGGCGCGCAGGCGATCGCGGAACACGCCCGAGCGTAGCGCGTGCGTGACGGCCACCCGGTGACCCACCGGGTGCATCCCTTCAATGTGTTGGATGAAGGACACTCGCACCCCGAGGCGCTGGCCGAAGTCCGCGCCTGTCTGGCGCACGACTCCACGGCGAGCTTCGTCCCGGTTCGCGACGAGCCGCGCCCCGCCTGCTCGAAGTCTCCGAGCGCGATGGGGCGCGGTGTTCGCGATGCGGCGCCTCGGTGAGGAGGCGCCGCACCGTGTGCGACGACTACCGCAGCGCGATGAGCGAGGCCACGAGCAGCGACACGACGCTCATGACCTTGATGAGGATGGCCACGCCCGGACCGGAGGTGTCCTTGAACGGGTCGCCCACCATGTCGCCGACGACGGCGGCCTTGTGGACCTGCGAGCCCTTCGCGTGGCCCGGCAGCTTGCCCTTCTCGATGAACTTCTTGGCGTTGTCCCACGCTCCGCCGGCGTTGGCCATGTAGAGGGCCATGGTGGCGCCGACGACGAGCGCGCCCGCCAGGAGGCCGGCCAGCGCGCTCGGGCCCAGCAGGTAGCCCACGAGCGGCGGGGCGACGACGGCCACGAGGCCCGGGAAGATCATCTCGCGCAGGGCGCTCTTGGTGGAGATGTCGACGATCTTCTTCGGATCCGGATCCGCCTTCAGCTCCATCAGGCCGGGAATCTCGCGGAACTGACGGCCGATCTCCTCGACGATGGCGCCAGCCGCGCGACCCACGGCGAGCATCGTGGAGGCACCCACCAGGAACGGCAGGATGGAGCCCAGCAGCATGCCCACGATGACGTTCGGGTTGGTCAGCATCAGGCTCATCTCCGGCAGACCCGCCGCGATGCGCGTGTGGTTGACCTCGAGGTTGAACGCCGAGAAGAGCGCGATGACGGTGAGCGTGGCCGATCCGATGGCGAAGCCCTTGCCGATGGCCGCCGTGGTGTTACCCACCGCGTCCAGCTCGTCGGTGATGGCGCGAACCTCGGGACCCAGGCCGGACATCTCGGAGATGCCGCCCGCGTTGTCGGAGATGGGGCCGTAGGCGTCCACCGTCATGACGACGGCCGTGCCACCCAGCATGCCCACGGCGGACATCGCGATGCCGTACAGGCCGAGCGCGCGGTCCGCGATGTACGCCACCAGCGCGATGGTGGCCATCGAGATGCCCACGCTCTCCATGCCCACGGCGAGGCCGCGGATGAGGTTGGTGCCCGCGCCCGTGATGGAGGCCTCGGCGATGCGCTGCACCGGCTTGGCCGACGTGTAGTAGTCCGTGACGAGGCCGATGATGGCACCGCCAAACGCACCCGCGGCCAGCGCCACGGTGATGGCCTGCGACAGGCCGAACACCTGCATCATCACGTAGGACAGACCCACCAGGATGACCGGGGGCATGATGAGGGCGCTGCGCAGCACCTGCGCCGGGTTCATGTGCTTGAGGGCGCGCGCGATGAAGATGCTCAGCACGCTGACCACCAGACCCACCGCGGACAGCACCAGCGGAAGCACCACGCCCGCCAGCTTCGCGGTGCCCGTGGCCGACGGGTCGGCGACCAGACGGGCCAGGTCCGCCGAGTTCGCGGTCAGCGCCATGGCCATGGCGGCGACGATCGCGGCCACCATGGACTCGTAGATGTCGGCGCCCATGCCCGCCACGTCGCCCACGTTGTCGCCCACGTTGTCGGCGATGACGCCCGGGTTGCGGGGGTCGTCCTCGGGGATGTTCTCGATGACCTTGCCGGCGATGTCGGAGCCGACGTCGGCCGCCTTGGTGTAGATGCCGCCGCCCACGCGAGCGAAGAGCGCGATGGAGCTGGCGCCCACGGCGAACGAGTGGAGGATGGGCGAGAGCTGCTCATGGCCGCGGAAGAAGTAGTAGACGCCGCCCATGCCGATGAGGCCGAGGCCCGCGACCGCCAGGCCCATCACGGCGCCGCCGTCGAGCGCGACCAGCAGGGCGTTCGGCTTCGAGCCCGAGCGCGCCGCCTGCGCGGTGCGGACGTTCGCGTACGTCGCGGCCTTCATGCCGATGTAGCCCGCGAGGAGCGACAGGCACGCGCCCACCACGAAGCTCGCGCTCGCGATCCACCCCAGCGCCAGGCCGATGATCACCGCGACGACCGCGCAGTACGCCGCGAGCACCTTGTACTCTCGGACGAGGAACGCCATCGCGCCCTCGCGGATGTAGCCCGCGATGCGGTTCATCGTCGCATCGCCGTCCGGGAGCGCCTTGACGCGGAAGTAGAAGAACGCAGCGAACAGCAACCCCACGGCGCCGATGACGCCCGGTGCGACTGCCCAGAAATTCGATTCGAGACTCGACAACTCCATCCAATCCTCCAGAGCAATCCCGGGGCCCGACCTCCCCCTCTGGGGCGCTCGTACGCCGCACAGTGTGCGCGCATGGCCTATACGGGATTTCCGAGCCATCTGGGAGCCTTCTTGACAGTTGTGGGCCGGATGACCGGCAGGCTGGGGGGCTCGGGCGCGAACCTGTGGGGTCCACCCCTGGAAATGACCGGTTTTTGTGGGCCGCTCGCCCCCCTTTGAGCACACGCCGAGCGTGGCCCCTCCGTTGGTTGGGGGGCCTACGAAGTCGGTTGAGGCGGAAAGAGGGGCTCCTGGCGGGTACGAATCACCCCGCTGTGGCCGGGAGAGCGCGGCCTGCGCCCCGCCTCAGGAGCGGGGCAGGAGGCGCGCGAGTGCCTTCCGGATTCTCGAGACCGCGTGTGGGGGCGGTTCGACCGCGACGTGCTGCTGCTGCTTGGGGCCAGACGCGAGGAGTTCTCTGCGCGCCTGCTGGAGGTCCGCCGCGGACAGCGAGGGCTTCTGGGATTGCAGCCACGCCGACAGGGCCTGTGCCAGGGCCTCGGCGCTCGCGTAGCGGGCGGCCGGGTCGGCTCGCAGCGCGCGATGGAGAATCTTCGCGAGCGGGGCATCCAGGGTGGGCACGTGCGTGGTCGCTGGGATCAGTTGGTCGTTCAACGCGGAGGCGAACATCGCGGCCTCATGATCCTCCGGAAAGGGACTCCGGTTGCACAACAGGCGGTACAGCACCAGGCCCGCGACGTAGACATCCGAGCGCGCATCCAGGGCTTGGCCTCGGATCTGCTCGGGCGAGAAGAACACCCGCTTGCCACGGAGGACGCCAAAGGCGTGAGGCGGCGGCACCCGGTCCGTGCCGAATCCGTCGACCTTCACCTCTCCTGACGGCGTGAGATAGACCGTCGCGGGGGATAGGTTGTCGTGGGTGAATCCCAGTGACTCACCTTGCGCGCCACGCAAGGTGTGCGCGAAGTGCAGGGCACGGCACACGTCGACGAGGATGCTCGCGGCGATGGTTGGGGGAAGCTCTCGATGTCCGTGCCGCTTGGCGATGCCCTGGACGCGGAGCAAGTTCAGCGCATCCAATGCTTCCGATACCAGGAAGTGCTCCCCGTCGACGCTCCCGAACTCAAACACCCGCACGATGTGGTCGTGCTGGAGCCGCATCGCGAGCTGCGCACCCTGGCGATATGTCTCCAGCCAGGCGCCGTCAGTGCTCCACTCGGAGAAGATCCGGAGGAGCGCGATGGGGCGTGTCCCCTCCGGCGCCTCCGTGTCGAGTGCCCGGTAGAGCACGCCAGGCAATTCGACTCCGAGTCGCTCCAGAAGTTCGAACCTGCCGAATCGGGTCGTCATGCGAAGGCCAATCTGACCCGATGCAGGAATGCATGGCAAATGCGTGCGCAGCGGGTGACGGCGCCACGCCGGGCTACAGCGTGGAGCTGTTGGTCCGGACCTGCTGCTGAATCCAGGAGATGTAATTGGAGACGCGTGTGTAGATGCCGGGGAGGTTTGCTCGCGCGCAGCCGACGCCGAAGCTGGTGATGCCTTGCAGGACGTAGTTGCTCCCGGACTTCGAACTCAGGGGACCTCCGCTGTCACCTTGGCAGGAGTCCTTTCCCCCTTGTGCGTAGCCGGCTCCGAGCATCGCGGTGTCGTCGATGTGAATGCCTTGCGTGCTGTAGCCCGCGTTGAGGGTTGCGTAGCTGACCACCGGGACGGCCACCTGCATCAGGAGGGATGAAGTCGAGGTCCCGCCTTCGCGCGTCAGGCCCCAACCCGCGGCCAGCATGGTCGCGCCGACCGCAGGACGCTCCCCCGATGCCGGAAGGCAGATGGGGCCGACCACGGGGCCGGACGAGGTGCCGGTCTCGGGGCGGATTCCGGAGGAGCGGCCACACGTGCCGATGGGCGTCTTGACGAACTTGATGGGCTTCTCGAGCTTGAGGATGGCGACGTCGTTCAGGGCCGTGTCCGGGTTGTACTGCGGATGTGGAATCGCGCGCGTAACGCGGACATTGACTTGCGTGGACGAGGGGCTGTCCAGGTTGTGTGCGCCCGCGACCGCGATGACATCGCTGCCTCCATCCGCGATGCAGTGCGCCGCCGTCACGACGATGTCGCTCTGCTCCTTGGCGCCGACGCGGATCAACGAGCCGCCACAGAAGTGGCGCCCCCCAGACTGCAAGCTGATGATCCACGGGAAGGAGTTCGGGCGAGCCTCGACGCCTCCCACAATCTCCTGTCCCAGCGTTTCCACCTCGGTGCTCGGCTCCGACTCCATCCCCGTTCCGCCACAGCCCAGCAGACCCACCGCGACAATCCAGCCACTGACGAAGCGCAAAGCGCCCTCCCATTTCGAGCTGCCCAGCTCTTCGCAAGTCATGTGCCACGCGCTCAGGCCCGCGGGCCGTCGAGGAGCGCCAGCGTCGCCACGTCGACGGAGGGGCTCGTGTGACACGTCACGAGGCCCGAGCCGCTGCTGCGTGACACGTCAGGTGAATGCGAATCGAGCGCGGCGCACAGGAGGGTGTGTCCACGGCGGCGACGGCGCGCCGTGAACCGCGTTGTCAGTGCATGGGCTGACTTCCGCCAAGTGCCTGGAATCTGGCGCGCGATTCATTGGCAGGGCCCTTGCGATGGGCCGGCTCCGAAAGGGGCGAGTCATGGACGCGGACAGCACGCGGTGGGGTGTGGCGCGATGGGATGCAGGCAAGGTGTTGCGGTGGGTGGGACTCCATGTGGGGGCCGCGGTGGGGGGCGCGCTGTTCTTCTCCTGGAGCGCGGTGGCTGTGTTCGCCGTGTTGACGGTCGTGATGTTGGGCTTGGGCGTGTCGGTGGGGATTCATCGCGGCCTCATTCATCGGGCCTTCCGTGCGCCGCTCGCGGTGGAGCGCGCACTGGGGCTGCTCGGCACCCTGGCGGGACTGGGTGGAGTCATCGGCATGAGCCGCGTGCACCACATGCGCGACTTTCATCAGAATCAACCCGAGGCCGATTGCCCCGCGTATTTCGGCTACCGCGATGGCTTCGCGAGCGCGATGGCGCATGCACTCTTCCGCACGTGGGAGGCGAAGCAACCGGGGCGCTATCCCGCCGTCGAGCCAGGAGTCGCGAACGATGTGTTCTTCGTCGCGCTGGAGCGGCTGGGGCTCTGGCTTCAGGTACCGCTCGCGCTCGCTCTGTACGCACTGGGAGGCCCCGCGTGGGTGGCATGGGGTGTGTTCATGCGGCTGGCGCTCACGCAGGACGGCTTCTGGGGTGTTCACTACGTGAGCCACGTCGAAGGGGCGCAACCTCACGAGCTTCCGGGTTGCGCGGAGCAGGGGCGCAACGCGGGCTGGCTTGCCCTGGTGAGCCTGGGCGAGTCCTGGCACAACAATCACCATGCCCGTCCCAGCTCGGCGCGGATGGGCTGGAGCTGGCGCCAGCCGGATCCCGGCTGGTGGATGATTCGAGGGCTCGCCGCGCTGGGGCTCGTCTGGGATGTCCAGACACCGGAGAACGTGCCGTTGCGTCCCGGCGTGCGCGTCGCTCGGTCCGCGCGCTACTCCCCGCGGAGCGCGATGACGGGGTCCACGTGGGGGGCGCGACGCGCGGGCAGCCAGGTGGCGAGCAGGGCCACCGCGCTGAGCAACAGGGCCACGCCCGCGAAGGTCCATGATGGGTCCAGTGGCGCCACGCCATACAGAAGTGGCGAGAGCATCCGCGACAACGCCCGGGTGAGGGGCCACGAGAGTCCCAGGCCCAGCGCCCCGCCCGGGGTCGACAGTCGCAGTCCTTGTCTCAGCATGCGCTGGAGCACCTCGCCCGGTGTCGCGCCCAGCGCGATGCGGATTCCCAGCTCGCGCGTGCGCTGCACCACCGAGAAGGCGATGCCCCCGGCGATGCCGAGCGCCGCCAGCAGCAAAGCCGCTCCGGCGAACAGCCCCATCCGCGACGCGGAGAGTCGCGTCGAGCCGAATGAGTCGTTCACCTCCCGCGCGAGCGGCATCACGTCCAGGAACTGCGCCAGGAGTCGCTGGCGCCTCGCGCCCAGGGCCGCGCGGATGGCCACCTCCCGTCCTCGGGAGACCGCGCGAGCAGCAGGTTCGCCACGCTCGAACAGGCCACGAGCAGCACGAACCCCACGGCGCCCAGCAGCAGTCGGAGCGTGCCGCGCACGTCGCCCACCGTTCGCTCGACGACCGACTTCAACGAGCTGGCCCAGCCCACCTCGCGGGATCGCTCCGGATGGGCCTCCGCGCGAGTGATGTCTGGCTTCAGACGTCCCAGGACCGACAGGTAGCGCGCGCCACGGTAGGTCTCGGTGAAGTGCTCGGCTGGCGGCGCCAGGGGGATGAAGACATCCGTGCTCGCGGGATAGACGCCGTCGGCGGGGAGACTGAAGACCGCGCTGTTGGCGCCAATTCCAAGCGCGAGCGCCAGCACCGCCATGAGCGTGAAGCCTGGGCTGTTGCGCAGCGCCCGCAGCGCATACCGCACGTCTTGTAAGCGGGGCTCCATGGGGCTTCGTGCGCGAAGCAAACCTCCTGCGCGTGGAGAGTGGAACGCCAATGGCGCGGAATCACGCGGCCTGTCGGGCTGGCTGTGTTCGAGTGCGCGACGCGCGATCCCAAGACCGAACGCGCGTGGGCCACGGCACCGTCCCTTCGCGCGGCGCCGTCGGGGCTCGTGGACTCGACAGCGCCGGGGGCCTCGCGCGGATGAAGCGTTGACTCCGTGCGGGTGATGGGGGACGGGGAGGGATGGCTCTGCGCAAGGTCCAGGTACCCCATGCGGTCGCAGGCGAGCGACTCGACCGGTTCCTCACGAAGCATGTCCCCGGGCTGACCCCGGAGCGGGCCCGTGCGCTCTTGGACGCGGGCCGGGTGCGCATCCGGGGCAAGAAAGCGCAGGCCACGCGCAAGCTGTGGGGCGGTGAGGAACTGGAGGTCGAGACGCCGGAGGCGCGTCCCTCGCCGCATGCGTCGAGCGAAGGGCCTCCGCTCCCCATCTTGTATGACGATGCCGCGCTCGTCGTGGTGGACAAGCCGCCGGGGCTCGTCGTGGAGCCCGAGGGGCGGGCCGCGTCCGTGGTGGGGCTGCTCGCGGCGCGGTGTCCTCCGTTCGATGTGGAGGGGCTCGCGCAGCCGGGGGTGGTGCACCGGTTGGATCGCGAGACGAGCGGGTGTCTCGCGCTCACGCGCACGGACGTGGCGACGGCGGCCCTGCTCCAGTCGTTCCAGGCGAAGCGCGTGGACAAGCGATACCAGACGCTGGTGCTGGGGCGCCCGCCCGACACGGGGCGACTGGAAGGGCCGTATGCGAGGGACCCGAAGGATCCGCGTCGCTTCACGACCCGCGTGCCCTCGGCGCGTCGGGCGGCGCTGACGTTCTCGGTGCGCGAGCGCTTCGCGGATGCCGCGTTGCTCGACATCGACCTGGACACGGGACGCACGCACCAGATTCGCGTGCAGCTCTCCGAGGCGGGCTTCCCGGTCTTGGGGGATTCGCTCTATGGCACCGAGGCCGCGCGCCAGCATCCCGCCGCGCTTGCCGTGGGGCGCCAGGCGCTGCACGCGTGGCGCCTGGAGGTGCCCTCGTCCGCGACGGGTCAGGTCGTCCATGTGGAGTCCGCGCTGCCCGAGGACTTCCTGCGCGGGCTCGCGCTCCTCCGCGGATGAAGGGAGGGGCTCCGTCCAGGAGGCGCGTCAGTCTTGCGCGTCGTTCGCTGGGGACACGCGGAAGAGGTTGGCCATTCCTGGCTTGGAGCGGCGCAGCAGGTCCTCCAGCGTGTAGCGGTCCAGCGTCTCCAGGAAGGCTCTCTGGGCCTCCGCGAGCACGCCCTTGAGTCCACACGCCGCCGCGATGGGGCAGGTGTTCCGCGCGGGGTCGAAGCACTCCACCAGGTGGAAGTCCGGCTCGGCCGCGCGCACGACCGTGCCCAGCCGGATGTCCCTCGGAGGACTGGCGAGCAGGACGCCGCCCGCCCGCCCGGGGCGGATCTCGACATAGCCCAGGCTCCCCAGCGTCTGGACGACGCGGACCAGGTGGTGCTTGGAGATTCCGTAGGCGTCCGCCATCTCCTGCGTGGACGTCGGGCGGTCGGGACGCGCCGCGAGGTAGATGAGGACGCGCAGCGCGTAGTCGGCGTGAAGGGTGAGATGCAAGGTCAGGCGGCTCCGGCGCGGGGCCCCCCTGGCGGTGTGCTCGGTAGGAAGGCATCCGCGTGGATGTCCTTCAGGGAGAACCCCGCCAGGAAGAGCTTCTTGCGCAGGGATAGCACCCCTTCGACGTTGCCGCAGAGGTAGGCCCGCCATCCCTGAGGCCGCTTGGGCAGGACGGTGGGGAGGAGCGCCTCGATGCTCCCCTCCTCCACGCCAGCCCCGCCGCCGCACAGCACGTTCGGGCGGTAGCGGAAGTTCGGGTGCCGCGCCGCCAGCTCGCGCAGCGTCTCCACGAGGTACAGCCCGCCTGGCTCCCGCGCGCCGTGGAAGAGGAAGAGCGGCCCGGTATGCCCTTGCTCCAGCGCGTCTCGGGCAATGCCATACAGCGGCGCGAGTCCCGTCCCCGTGCCCGCCAGGAGCAGCGGTGCCTCGGGGTTGCCAGGTACGTAGAAGCACTCGCCCGCGGGGCCTTGCAGCGCGACCTGCTCACCGAGACGGGCCTCGCGGGCCAGCCAGCCGCTCAGGGTGCCGCCCGGGACCAGGCGCACGTGCAGCTCCAGGTGTTTCTCCCGAGGCAGGCTCGCCAGCGAATAGCTGCGCGCGAGTCCATCCGCGCGCAGCAGGGTGACGTACTGGCCCGCGCGATAGTCGAGCGTCGCCTCGGGTTCCAGACGGACGCGCAGCACATCCGTCGTGAGTCGCTCCAAGGCGGTGAGCCGCGCGGGCACGCGCAGGTCTTGTGCCCCCGCTACCTCCAGGCCCGTGCCCTCGGGCAGCTTGCACATGCAGGCGAGAAAGTAGCTTCGGGCCTTGAGCGTGTCCTTGAGTCCGACCTGCGCCGCGGAGGGAACGCTGCCCGCCACGCCTCGCATCATGCAGGACTGACAGGCCCCCGCTCTGCACGCGTGGGGAACCGTCACCCCTTGCCGCAAGAGGCCGTCGAGGACGGTCTCCTCGGGCTCCAGCGGGTACCACGTCGACTCGACTTTCACTCTCGCCATGGCGTGGGCCCAGGTGCTTCAGCGGTTCAGCACATCCGCGCGGGCACCCTCTGCGACCGCCATCACCTGCCTCACGAGGTCCGCCGATACACCCAGCTCCTCCAGCGTCCCCTGGAGATGCTCCGCCACCGCGTTGAAGTGGATGTCATTCAGGCCCCGCTTCACCAGGTGGCGGTGACCCTCGCGCATGTCCTTGCCCGAGTAGTGCGAAGGGCCGCCGCACACCATCGTCAAGAAGGCCTGCTGCTTCGCGGCCTGCCGGTCCATGTCCACGTCCTCGAAGTAGTGGCTGATGCGGTCATCCGCGAGGACCTTCCGGTAGAAAAGCTCCACCGCCGCCGCCATCGCCGGCTCTCCGCCCAACTGCTCGTACACGCTCGACATGTCCGCGCTCCCTCGCCCGAGACCGGGCGCATAAAGATGCATTCTGAATGCATCGTTTTGCTCGAAGCGTCAATTCATCGGGGAAAGGGGGGCTGCTCGCAGCGAGTCCTTGGGCTAACAGACTGGGCGTCGCATGCAGGAACGCGCCCGGTGTCAGCTAATCGGGGAGGGCTCCGTCCGCGCGCGCCGTACTCTTGCCAGTGGGAGCTCCGTGGGGGCTGGCGCGTCACACGTCGCGAGCACGTCCACGGAAGACGCCATGGATTTGATTGTCGAGACCGACCTCGGACGCGACCCCGATGACTTCTTTGCCCTGCTCTACCTGGTCGCGGCGGGAGCCCGCATCCGCGCCATCACCCTGTCCCCAGGTGACAAGGACCAGGTGGCTGTCGCCCGCTTCCTCTGTCGTGAGCTGGGGCTGGACATCCCGATTGGTAGCGCTGGGCCCGAGCGAGAGAAGTCCAGCGTGGGCAGCGTCCACGTGGACCTGCTCAAGAAGTACCAGTGGCCCAGTCGCCAGCCACCGGATGCGCTGGGCCAGGACGTGCTGCGCGAGACCATGGCGCGCTACCCCGAGGCCGAGTGGTTCATCATCGGCCCGCTCCAGAATGTCGGCGGCTACCTCGCGAGTGATTCGCCCAGGCTTCCCCGCCGCGCCACCATGCAAGGCGGCTTCGTGGGGTATCACCTGCATGCCCCGTCGGTGCGGCTCGAGAAGTTCGAGGGCCGAGAGTCCGTGGCGACCTTCAACCTGAATGGTGACGTGAAGAGCGCCCAGCGCTTCCTCACCCACGACATCCCTCGGCGCTTCGTGGGCAAGAACGTCTGCCACACCATGGTCTATGACCGGGACATCCTGCGGCGGCATCGGGAGCACCCGCCGCGCTCTCGCGCCATGGAGCTCTTCCTGGAGGCCATGGCGATGTATCTCGCCCACTCGCCAGAGAAGATGTTCCATGACCCCACCGCCGCGGTCTGTCACCTGCATCCCGAGGTGGGCACGTGGCTCCCGGGCGAACTCTTCCGCGAGAAGGGCGGCTGGGGGACGCGCCCGGGAGGCCGAGACGCGATGCTCGTCGAGCTTCAGCGCGAGGCGGTCTGGACGCACATCTTCACGGGCACGTAGTCGCTCGCCGTCACGTCAAGGCGTGCCGGCGAGCCGGCTCTCACGAAACTGGCCGGGCGCCACCACGGACACGAAACTCCGCGCCGCGGGATGCCAGGCCGTGGGCTTCAGCTCCGCGTCGACGAGGAGGCGCTCGCCGGTCTCCCAGTTCCAGACGGCCGTGCCCTCGTCCGATGCGCGGGTGAGCAGGAATTGCCCATCGCAGTGGAAGTCTCCCCGAGGCCCCGGGAACCAGCGGCGCAGCTTGCCGGACTCGATGTCGAGAACGAGCGCCGCGTCGAAGAGGGTCCTGTCGGTGCTGCCGAATCCCCAGACCGCGAGGAGTCGCGGGCCGACAAAGCACCGAGGGCCATCCCAGAAGTACTCGACCTGTCGGAGTGACTTCCGCGAGGGGCCGTCCTCGGATTCCCACACATTCTCGTGCAGCCAGCGGCGCAGGGAGAGGCTCGTCAAGATGCCCACCGGGTGCCAGACCCAACCATCGTCCACGAGCCACTGCCCATCGGGGGAGACCGTCAGGCCACAGTGGAAGTAGTCGAGCCCGTGGGCTTTCGCGTCCTCGGACTTCGTCGCCGCATCGTCTGGGCGGGGCGTCAGTCGCTCGCCGGTGGAGGGATCGGAGATGTCGAGCTGGTTCCACTCCGTGCCGTGCACGAGCAGGGTGCGGTCGCCGTCGCGGAAGAACGCCAGGGGGAACTGGCAATGCGTCACATGGTACGTGCCGCGGTCCAGCTTCATCGTCACCGCGCCGGAGTCCAGTGAGAGCACGACGCCGTGTGAGCCCGCCGCATTCGCCACCGCCGCGTAACGGCCACAATCGGAGACGTGCAGGGCCAGCGGCTCCGAGAGCACGACCGCGTCCGAGGGCACCGTGGCGAGGCGGGTGGTGGTCCCCGCCTCGAGGTCCAGCCGCAGCAGGTCTCCCGTGGGAGTCACCGCGAGCCACTGCGAGCGAGGCGCGCTCCCGAGCGGTTCGAGCGCGAGCAGGGGTGTGCCCGCCAGGGAGGGGAGGGTGTGCTCACGGTGCTCGAAGCGGAGCGCCGATGCGCGCGTGCGGACCTCGGGCCTGCCGAGCGCATGGAGGAGGTCTTCCAGTCGCTCGAGGTGCGCTTGCTGGCAGTCCACGCAGAGCGGCTGGAGGTCCGCGCGGGCGGGAGCGGTGGGGCCGTCGCAGTCATCGCACAGGAGGTCGAGGTCCTGGCCCTGGCCCGTGAAGCGGACCGCGTAGGGCGCGCCTGGAGTCTTGAGCAGGTGCGCGCACGCATGGCCCGCGATGGGCGCGGCATGTCCACAGGCGAGCTGTTCCATCGACTTCCTCCCAGGTGTGGTGGCTCGTGGCAGGCTTCGCATTCATCGCGCCGGGTCGCAAGCCGGCGCGCCGTGGAAGAGGGTTACGGCTTCGTAGGCGCGGCGGAGACGAGCTTCGCGATGCGGCCTTCCTCGCCCACGGCGAACGCGGTGTCTCGTGAGCGGGGGGAGGACACGGCGTGGAAGCCGGTGGTGTCCAGCGCCTCCCAGGTGCGCCCGCCATTGAGGGAGAAGTCGGAGCCCGTGGGGCCCACCGCGATGAGCCACATCTGCCGGTTCCGCGTGATGGCGGCGACACACGAGCGATAGCCAGTGGGGGGCGCGTCCGTGGGGGCGCTCCAGGTCCTTCCTCCGTCGAGCGTGACGGCCGCGGTGCCGCTTCGCTCCTCCGGCTTCTTGTAGTTGCCACCCAACGCGACGCCCGCCTTCGCGGTCCAGAAGAAGAGCGAGAAGACCCCCGCGCCTTCGCCCGTGGCCAGCGGGGTCGTCGCGACGGTCCACGAGTGGCCTCGGTCCGTGGAGCGCAGCACGCGCGCCACCGAGCCGCCCAGTCCGAACCACGCGTTCTCCGTGCCCTGCACGGCGATGCTCGTGCCGCTGGCCGCGAAGCCCGCCTCGCCTGGGGAGGCGGGGGGGATGGCTTCGGGGAGCACGGGCTTCCAGGTCGTTCCCCCGTCCTCGGTGGTGATGACGACGAAGCGGCCGTCCACCGGGTCGCTGAAGGCCACGCCGTGCCGCTCATCCCAGAAGGCCATCCCGTTGAAGAACGCACCGGGCTGCGGATTGGTGAACTGGAGCGTCCAGTGCGCGCCACCGTCGGTGGTCTTGTAGATGCGGGACTTGTCGCCGGGCCCGATGGACAGCACGTACGCGGTGCGCTCGCTGAACGCATCCACGTCTCGGAAGTCGAGCGCGTCCGCGCCAGGGACAGGCGCGGCGGACCACGTCTTGCCGCCATCCGTGGTGCGCAGCACCGTGCCCTTGTCACCGCTCGCCCAGGCGACCCGCGCATCCACCGCGCTGACTCCCCTCAGCCGCACGGTGGTTCCGCTGGTCTGTGGGTCCCACTTCAGTTCCGCGCTTCCCAGCGCGAGTCCCATCGCCAGCCAGATGCCCGCTGCCACCATGTCCATGTCTCCTGTTCGAGCCCGCGTCGAGGAGGATCCTCCATCAAGCCGCGGGAGCGCGTGGGAGAATCTTCACGCCCTCCACTCGCGCGCGGAGTTTCGACAACCATTCCCCGCGACGGGAGGGGCAATCGGGACCCGTGGGGCCACGTGTTTCAAAGTGTTGCGATGAATCAAACCGGTGATGCCGGGTTGGCGTGAAAGGCTCTGAATAGGCGCCGTGTCCGTCAGGTCTGTGAGAAAGGGCGCGATATCGCCCCTGATGAAAGGTCTCCATGATGAGTCTTTCGAGAACCTTGGCTGTGTCACGAAGAAACTCTCTCTCACTCTCCACGCTGGGATTGCTGGCCGCGGTGGCTTGCGGCCCGGCCCCCTCCGGCGAGGCTCCTGGCAACGAGTCCGTGCCCGCGCCACAGACACGCGCTGCGGCACTGGGAAGCACCACCGTGTCGCTCACGCCGGTCGCGGACGCGCAGGTGACGTCGGACGCGCCCACCACGAACTATGGCAGCAGTACGACCTGGCTCGTGAATCGGCAGAGCGCTCTGAGCTATCTGCGCTTCGACCTCAGTGGCATCCCGTCGAATGCGCATATCACCGCGGTCACGCTGAGCGCCCAAGCCTACGACGGCTTCGCGTATGGCGGTGATGGCAATGTCTACACGACCTTCGTGCCGGATGACACCTGGACTGAGACAGGTATCACCTGGAACAACAAGCCCGCGACCTCGGGGACCTCGTTGGGCGAGTGGTTTCTCTGGTACAGCTCGACACCCGAGAACAAGCTGGGCGTCAACTCGAGTCCGCTGCTCATTCCCGTGGTGCAGCAGGAGTTGGCGGGCGACAAGAAGTTGAGCTTCCGCTTGAATTCTCCGGGCTACAAGACGCGCTACCGCTCGCGCGAATACGCTGACGCCACCCAGCGCCCGAAGCTCGTCATCACCTACGAATTGCTGGATGTCACCACCGTGCTCGAACCCGAGGCGGATACGTATGCCAATGGCGACTTCTGGGGAGAGCGAGATTGGAACTACGGCAGCGCGACCGAGTTGCTGATCCACCCCTACTTCGACCGGCGAGTCTTCCTGCGGTTCAACTTGGGAAGCATCCCGGCGAGCGCGACCATCAAGTCCGCCACGCTCTCCGCCACCGCGTTCTTCGGTTTCTCTGGGGGAGGGGACGGCAACGTGTACACGCACCTGGTTCCGGACAACACGTGGGGGGAATCGACGCTGACGTATAACAATCAGCCCGCCGTCCAAGGCGATCCCCTGGGCTCGTGGTTCCTCTGGTATCCCCAAGAGTCCCCGAACTTTGATCAGGTTGGCACCACGAGCGATCCGGCCCTCATCCCCGCCATCCAGAGCGCCTCGCAAGGCTCGGATCGGCGCATCTCCTTCCGACTCACCTCGACGGGCGTACCGGGCTACCAGACGTCCTATTACTCGCGCGAGTCGCCGGATGCGACGAAGCACCCGAAGCTCACCGTGACCTATTCGCCGTAGCTGAGGCCCTCGTCCCCGTTCGAGGCCCAGCGGGGACGAGGGCTGTTCTATTGGCTCAGGGCACGGTCGACGTGCAGCACGAGGTGCATTGTCTGTAGGAGGCCGCGCAGTTGTTGTGGCATGCCGTGGTCGTACAGGCCGCGTCACAACTGTCGAACATCTTCTCGCAGGTGAGGCAGGGATACTGACGACACGCGAGCGCCTGCTCCTGGGCGGGTGCCGCCGAGGGCTTGGGGGAAATACAGACCGCGAGGCTCGAGGCCTCTCCCGTGTGCTCCGCCGCGGGGACTGACGTCGTGCTTGCCTGGGCCAGACCCGCCAAGAGAAGTCCCGCCCCGACAATGGACAGCCATGCTCGCTTCATGGAGACCCTCCTGCGATGCCGCGGGCGAAAGTGCCGCGCGGTCGAGGAAGTCTAGCAAATCAGGCAAGTGAAGTGAGGGTGCGAGGGCTTGCTCGCAGGAGAAGGAAGCCCTCGCGGAATCCTGCTCACACCACGTCGGGGTGGTACGGCTCGAAGTCGCCCGTCTTGTCGAACATGTCCGAGACGGGGACGGTCTTCTTGGGGGCCATGAGGACAGAGTCCGTCACGGAGGCCGTGCACGAGAAGCCACCGACGGGGGTGGGGTCCCCCAGCTGCCCCGCTACTTCGGTTCGCTTCTTGTTCTCCGCGAGGCCGTGGGCGAGCCGGTAGAGCGAGAAGGGCTTCCAGCCATGGTTGTAGATGGGAGGCCGTTGTCGGCAGAGGAGGTAGGCCCACGAGCCGGTCAGCACGAGCCCCTTGAGATGGGTCGACAGCGAGGCGACGTAGTCGCGATGGTCGGCGCTATCGAGCGGGAGGGATTGGAAGGGCGTCTTGGCGGTGTAGCTGATGCTTCCGCTGAAGAAGATGACATTCTGAAGCGCAGCATCCGCTGGCGTCGGGAGCGTGCCGGCATACTCCCGCATCTGGGCCAGCTCCTTGCGGAGGTTGGTCCAGACCTCCGCGGGGTCCTTGAAGCCATCCGAGGGCGTGCGGCTCGAGATGCGGCCCATGGTCTCGGGCAGGCCGGTGATGTCGAAGCCGATGAGCTTGGCCGCGGGGCGCGTGGCGGTCTCCGTCTCCTGGGCGCTCATGAGATAGCTGCCCAGCGCGGCTCGCAGGTAGGGGATGAGCGCGGTCGGGCCATCAATCGCACCGTCGCCCCACTGGGTGTAGCTGTTGCGCAGGACGTCCCGGTCGATGGTGAAGAACACGTACTTGATGGGGGCGTCGAAGTACTGTTCGACCGACTTCCAGAACGCGGTGAAGATGTTCTTCAGCGCCTCCTCGCGCTCCTCCATGTTGGAGATGGCCAGCACCTCCTCGCTGATGGTGGGCTTCGTGGGGACGGTGCCTTGGCCTCCCGCGGCGACGAAGTGATTCCCGCGCCCCTTGGGGTGGTTGAACGTCGAGAGGTAGCACGCGGGGACGCCTTCGCCGTGGATGGCGGTGACGAGCATGCCGCCCCATCGGTCACTGGCGACGAAGCGCGAGGCCTTGGTGCCGGCGTCGGAGTGGCTGTCGAAGTTGAGGACCGCGACGGGCCCGTCCAGCTTGCCTTGTGCCTTCAGGGCCTTCGCCGCGTAGAACCCCCACAGGTAGCCCGTGGTGTGAAAGCTGTTGTTGTCGCAGAGGGTGAAGAGCGGGAAGCCCATCGACGGGCTCAGCTTGATGAGGCCGTCGATGAAGGCATCCATCTGCTCCTTCGGGACCGCGGAGGACTTGTTGGTCTCCGTCACGGACGAAGGCGGGGGCTCCGAGGTGAGGGCGATCGAGGTGGCGATCTTCGTCCCGATGGAGACCGACGGAATGATCTGCGAGGTCGACGTGCTCTCCTTCACCTTCAGGGGCGAGGGCTTCGGGGAGACGGACACGATGCTGGGAGGTGTCTCCTGAACCTGAAGCATCGGAGACGACTTCAGGAGGCTCTGGGTTGGCGGAGATGTGACCGGAACCGTGAACTGAGGCTTCGGCTTGGGAAGGACCGTGGGCGGAAGCTTGGGCACGTCGTCCGACGAGGACGTGGTGCCGTCCGTGCACTTCGGGCACGAGCTGCCCTGATAGAAGGCCTTGTGGGTCTGACAGAAACCGGCCATCGCGGACTCCTCCGGGTGGAATGAGCCCCAGCATAGAGCGCAGTTCGCGGCTATTCGAGCGGCTCCAGGTGAGCCTGGAAGTGGCGCAAGAGTGGTGGCTCCCAGGTGATGCGAAAGCCGCGCTGGATGGCGCTCGCGCGCTTCTTGATGGCGACGAGGGCCTCGGCGACCACGTCCAGATGGGCCTGGGTGTAGACCCGGCGCGGCAGGGCCAGCCGGGTGAACTCGAAGTCGGCCTTCAACTGCTCACCGGTATCGGGGGCTCTGCCCAGCATGAAGCTGCCGATGTCGCAGGCGCGAATGCCTGCTTCCTTGTACAGCTCCACCGCCAGGACCTGTCCCGGGAACTCGGTATAGGGCAGTTGGGGGTACATCGCGGCGGCGTCGACATAGAGGCCGTGTCCGCCCACGGGGCTCTGATAGGCGATGCCCGCGTGGTCCAGCTTCGCCGCCAGGTACTCCAGTTGCCCCACCCGGTACCGAAGGTAGGCCTCGTCCGTGCCCTCGTACAGTCCAATGGACAGGGCCTCCAGGTCACGCCCGGCGAGTCCGCCATAGGTATAGAAGCCCTCGTGGTTGATGCATTGGGCCTTGATGGCGGCGACCCACGGGGACTCGGGGTCCTTCACGCCAACGAGCCCACCGATGTTCACCAGGGCATCCTTCTTGGATGACATGACGAACATGTCGCCAAGGCTGAACAGCTCTCGGATGATGCTCCGGATGGGGGTGTCCTTGAACTCCAGTTCGTCGCGCTGGATGAAGAAGCAGTTCTCGGCGTAGCGAGCGCCGTCGATGCAGAGCGGCAGGTGGTGCTGGCGACAGACGGCCGCCACGTCGCGGAGGTTGCGCATGCTCACCGGCTGGCCCCCTGCGGAGTTGTTGGTGATGGTCATGACCACCAACCCGATGTTCTTCGCGCCGTGCTCGGCGATGAGGGCCTCCATCCGGCCGATGTCCATGTTGCCCTTGAAGGGGGCTCGCCGGGTTGGGACCTTGGCGTCTTCCACCACGGCGTCCAACGGACGCGCGCCCGCGAGGATGACGTGGGCTCGCGTGGTGTCGAAGAACGTGTTGGAGATGGCGTACTTGTCTTGAGAGAGGAAGAGCGGCAGCAGGACCTTCTCCGCCGCGCGGCCCTGGTGGACCGGCTGAATGTAGTCGTATCCGAAGAGGTCCTGCCCGGCGGCGATGAGCTTGTAATAGCTGGATGCGCCCGCGTAGGTCTCATCTCCGCGCATCACTCCGGCCCATTGCTCCGTGCTCATGGCGCTGGTGCCGGAGTCGGTGAGCAGGTCGATATAACAATCCTCGCTCCGCAGGCCGAAGAGGTTGTGTCGGGCGGCGGCAATCCTGGCTTCGCGTTCTGCTCGGGTCAGCTTGTGAAGGGGCTCGACGACTTTGATACGAAAGGGTTCAGGAATGTAAGGGTGGACCATCTGTTCGCCATCCAAGGCAGTGCCGCGCGAAACTAGGAATGGGCGCGGCTGCGCGCAGCGAAATCGCGATGGATGCTGGGGGCAGGGCAGTGTTTGAAACCAGCGCAACCGCTCCGGCTCCTGTGTGGCGTGGAATGAGGCGTGCGACGCACGAGGGGCGTTGGAGGCGCATGGCGCACCCTCTGGCGGCTCGTGATACCTCACGTGACTCATTGTCTGTGACGTGCTTCCTGCGACAATGCGGGCAATGTTTTGCGTGGTCATGAAATTCGAGTGACTCTGGCAAATGACGTAATGGCTGTAGATGTTGGTCCAGGGGGCGAGCCAAGCCACCGCCAGCCGACGGAAGCCACGCCAAGGGGCTCTCGAAACCCGTATGAGGTGAGGGCACCGGCGCCGAGGGTGTCCTATCGAGGGGCCTGATTCGGTATGTGCACCGCGTCATGCACGTCGTGTGAGATGGTGGGGCGTCGCCCGTCGCGCAGCGTACGGGCGGCCTCCTGTCGGGGCTCGACTCAGTATTTGTTCACGTCCTGAGCCGGCCAAGAGTCGCGGCCCTGCGTCATATCGGATGGCTCCATCGTTCTCCTGACGTCAGGGAGGACTGCTCAATGGCGCTGTGCTGGCGCTTTCGTTCGATGTGTCCAGAACGTTCTTGTTTCCGTTCATGTGGGACTCAAGGCAGGTCTCTCGCAGGTCGCCTCCGAGCGGCGAATGGTTCATCGGGTAGCGGAGCCGCTGCAGCGGTACTGCGTGCGTTCCCGGAGGAGGTCACCTCGCGTGACCTGAGCTCCGATGGGCGGCGTCCCTCGTCACCTTCCTGGGAGAGTGCCTGTCGCTTCGCATCGCGTGCTGACCTTGGAGATCGTTCGCGCATCGGCGCAGGTTTGACGTCGAACTTGGTGTCCTCGCCGCAGATGTACCGGGCGCGTGATGCGCGCCTGCGCATGGGCGACCTTCTTCGTCGCTTTCTCTTTAAGGTCTGGCGGAGGAGTGGGGGGAGGCGGATCGTTTACAGTGTGCGTGCGAGGGGGAATGCATGCGAATCTCAGCCAGAGAGCGGTTCAAGAGCGTGCTGTTCGCAGGAGTGGTCGTTTCCGTTGTCGGGTTGTTGATCGCGGTTGCGTTGCGTAGGGGAGCCTCCCTGTGCCGCAGGTGCCGCTGTCCGCACTCGAACGCGAACGCGCTCCGTTACAGAGGCATTCATCCCCAGGCGTGCGCGCTGCGCTCCCTCAGTCTGCGGCCTTGCCTGACTCAGGCACTCCGGTATTCCCTCACAGCTGATTGGAAGGACGTGTCATCTCCGCGGTGAGCGGAATGGGCCTCCCCGGTGCGTTCGTGCTCTTGAGGCACCCGGGGCGTGTCGAGCAGGTTGTGACAGGCGAAGAGGGACAATTCTTCTACGAGCCTCCCCTGGATGGGGACACCGCGATCGCGAGCGTGACGAAGGAGGGATTTCGCCCATACGCTCCCGCGCCTCGCCAAGGCGAGATTCACTTCTGGGGGAGTGCTGGAGCCCGAGTCGGTGGAGTCACCATTGCTCTGCATCCGCTCGTGATGTTTGACGGCGTGGTGCTGGATGAGCAGGGGCATCCCGTGAGTGGCGCCTCGGTCTATTTCGTCGCCACGGGACACTTGAATACGGAGTTCGCTAAGACCCCGAAGGTGCGTTCCGATTCCGAGGGCAAGTTCAGACTGCCGTTGATTCCGGATGCCATGGTGGAGGCGTCCCTGGGCGACAGGGTATCTCGATCCGAATGCTTGGAATGGACAACGCAGTATCCCCTTACTATCCAATTCGAGGGGCGCCACGAGAGCGAGATGCAGAGGTCAATCGAAGGTATTGTGCTGGATGCCCGCGGTGACCCGGTTCCCGACGTTGTCGTCGAGGCTCAAGAAGTCATCGGCGTTGCGATGCGCGAGAAGGAGGATGGTTCAGGCTCGCGCACCTCTCCTCCTCCTCGCATGATGGAGTTCAGAGCGAATGTCATTGGACACTCCGATGAACTCGGGCGGTTCATGTTGGGTCCGCTGGAGAGTGGTCTCTACCGAGTATTCGTCCCTGGGGAGGATACGGAGGGCTCGATTGTCGAGGACGGGACGCGGGACCTGGCCATCCGGCTCGAAACTCCCGGACAGCTTCTCGGGCGTGTCACCGTGAAGGGAGAAGGCGCTCCGGTTGAGTCCTTCACCGTGATGCTCTTCAGGGACGTGGCTGCCTCGCAAGTGATGATCGGGGTTGCCCGGCAAGAACGGCAGCGATTCCACTTCTTCAGCGCAGGGGGAACGTACTCGATAGCGCGCCTCCACCCGGGCACGTATGCGATGACCGTCACCGCACCGGGCTACCGTGATGCATCCGTTGATGATTTCGTGGTCTCGGCAAATGAGGACCAGTGTCTGGATTTTGAGCTCGTCCCGGCAAGCCGTGCGCATGGCATCGTGGTGGATGCGAGTACGGGGACGCCGATTCGAGGTGCGCGGATCACGACGCGGGAACCTGAGTCCCGAGGACTATTCTGGCAGGCGCTGCGCTCGGAGACTCCGGAGATTGACGCTGAGGATGCCTGGTCCGATGCGGATGGCCGCTTCTCATTGGCTCGGACGAGCTCTGCCTTCAGGGTGGAGCGAGCTGGATATATGAGCTGGGAGCAACGGATGATGTCCTCCGAAGCCGCCTATCGGATTCAGTTGAGCCCTCTGGTGGGGGATGCGGGTGTGGGAGTGGAGTTCGGGGGAGTGGGGATGAGCTGGCAGCGTCCAGAGGACGGCGACGACAGGGGGCTCCCAGTCCTCGAAGTACAGCACGAGAGCCCCGCCGAGCGGGCTGGCGTCCTGTCCGGGGACCGATTGGAGGCGGTCGACGGGACTCCAGTTCAGAGCCTGAGCGACGGTGAGATGATCGCCTTGATTCGTGGCGATGTCGGCACGCCCGTGATGCTCCGTGTCCGAAGAGGAGACCAGACACTCCACGACATCGTGATCGTCCGAGGACGGCTCATCTCGCAGTAGCGCGCTGGCCCGCGGCGTTCGTCATGACGCCGCCTTGCTCCAGGACCTCGAAGAGGGCGAGGAGCGCCTCAACTGGGATGGCGTGGCCGTACTCGGCATAGGCCGCGTCGCGGATGTCCGCCACGGAGCGCTGGCCGTTGGCGTAGCTCGCGATGGCGTCGGGCAGTTCGTAGAAGCGCAGCTCGCTCTCGCCTCGCTCCCGCAGGGCCTGCGTCGCCGTGGTCATCGCTTCCTGCACGGTGGTGACCCGGGCCTTGGTCTCGGGAGTTGCCTTGCCCGCGAGCTCCTCGAAGGAGGTCAACTCCTGCCCCGTGACTCGCCGGGGAATGAAGGCCCTCGCACGACGCTCCGCTTCCGTGGGCACGGGCTCGCGGGTGACTCCGCGCTCACGTCCGTCCGCGTCCACTCGACCCAGGGCCTGGGCCTCCGCGGTCTCCAGGGCCTTCACCATGCGCTGGATGGGCGCGGGCGCGGCGCCCAATGGCAGACATGAGCGGAGCGCCTCGCGCTCGCGCTGGTAGCCCACGCGCACCGAGGCGCGCGCCAAGGCATACGTGGTGGCGAGCTGCTCAGGGGCTGCGGAGGCCAGGTTCCGGCGCGCGGTGAACTCGTCCTCCCCCACGCGCCGCGCTGCGTGCACCGCCACCAGCCGCGCCAGCTCCAGCGCGCCGGGGCCCTCCGCCCACGCGGCGACGGTGATGGAGGCGAGGCTCGCGAACGCGGCGCGGTGAAGCTGCGTGGGGTCCACGAACTCGGGGCGATCCCCGCTCGTGTGGTAGCCATCATCCGGCCACGTAGCGAAGGCCACCCCGGGGATGCCGTGGTCGTTGAAGAGCTGGTGGTCCGAGCCTCGGCCGTACCGCTCCATGTGCGCGTCCAGGACATCGCGCGACCCATTCACCGAGGTGATGCGGAAGTCCTTCCGCGTGGGATAGGCCACGCCGTTGAAGCGGTTCATGAAGGCCACCGTGGACTCCGACACGGCGTTCACGAAGCTGGCGTTCCAGTCCGGCGTGTACGAGACCTGGAAGCGCGAGTGCGCTCGGGTCACGCTCGCCCCGAGCATGTCGAAGTTGAACTGCGCCACGCGCCGCACCGGCTCCGCGCCATGGTGCGAGAACCATTCGCGCGTGCCGGAGAACTCGGGCAGCCACACGACGCGCAGGCTGCGCTCGGGTGGCGGCAGCACGCCGCGGCGGATCAGCGTGGAATACGTCCGCACCACCTCCAGCAGCGTGGCCGAACCCGAGGCGTTGTCATCGGCGCCCGGCTTGTAGTGGTCCAGGTGCCCGGTGAGCACCACCTCCTCGCCCGCGCGCTTGCCGGGAATCACCCCACTGACGAGGCTGAAGTGTCCCTCGAAGGTCTCGGCCGCGATGCTCACGTCCACCTTCACCGGGCCCGCCTGGGTCTGCGCGCGCAGCTCACGCCCCTGGCGATCCGACACCATGAACAAGAAGGGTGAGCGGCCCGCGGCGGTCCTCAGCGTGCGCGGAACCAGGGCCCAACCCACTTGGTCCGGAAAGTCTCCATCCATGCGGTTCGGCGCGTTCCAGGGCGGCGTCGAGTAGGACGACACTGCGCCCACCGCGCCGCGCTCGATGGCCTTGCGCATGACAGCCCCGGGGTGGCTCTGGGTGAGGACCACCTTGCCCGTGAGGTCCTTGCCCGCGTAGTCCGAGTCCTGCGTGCCCAGGCCCACGTCGACCAGCTCGATGCCCGTGCCCTCGAAGGCGCCGCTGCTGGCCGCCAGGGACATGGGGAGGTCCGCGAACGATGTGACTTTGTATCCATGCGGACCGGACACCCGCAGCTCGCCCCGCGTCGCGCGCCACTGCGTTCCGTCCTTCATTGCCTCGAGGTGGACGTCTTGCAGTCCAGCGGCCTCGGCGGCGGTCTTCGTCCACTCGGCGGCCTCGGTGTATCCGCCGTGGAGGTCTCTCGCGATGAGCGAGAGGCGCTGCACGTCGTCGTGAATGCGGTCTCCCGAGCTCTCCTGGATGAGCGCGCGGACGACGTCGTCTCGCAGCACGAGTCCCGTGGTGGGAGAGACCGGCCCCAGCGGCGATGCGACGGACTGTGCCGAGGCGGGGAGCGCGGCGAGGACCCAGAAAACGAGAGGAGGAAGGCGCATGGCCTCACTCCCTTACTCCAATCGCGCGCCGCGCGCCTCGAACAGCTCGCGCAAGACGGAGCGATGGCAGCGCGCCGCGTCCTCGCAGTAGCACCCGACCGAGAAGTCCGCCGTATGGGACAGCGCGGCGAGCAGGTCGAGGGTGCGGCTCGCGGCGGGCTCGGCCATCTCGGCGCGATAGCGCTTCGTGAACGCCGCCCAGTCCTTGTCCGTCTGCGCGTGTTGCCCGAGCTTCACCACCTCGGGACTGGGTGCCAGCTCCGGGTACCAGACGTCATACCAATCATCCGAGGCGAAGCGAGCCGCGGGGACTCCGCGCGGGGGGCGGCGCACGGTGCCGATGCGCAGGCCCTCTTGCGCGACGCGAGGAGTCCCCAGACGAACGATGCGGACGGTCATGGGGCCGCTTTTAGCACCGGCGCCTTGCGCTCCTCATGGAAGGACTTGTTGATGATGCGCCACTCCCCCTTCACCTGGAGCAGCGTCAAGTACGAGGTGTAGCGGCTCTCGGGCCCGTCCTCGACCACCGTGGCGACGGCCATGGTCCCCAGGACCTGCACCGCACGGATGTCGCGATGCCACGCGCCCGCATCCGGCCTGGGCTTGCCCGCGGGCGAGCGGTAGTGGTCCGCGAAGCGCTTGAAGTGCTCGTCGATGCTCATGACTTGCACGGCGCCGTCTCGCACGAACGTCAGCCGCGCGTCGGGCCAATAGGCTTGCTGGAGGGACTCGACCTTGCCGGTGGAGTGTCCTTGGAGGAGCGCCTCCAAGGGTTTGTGCACGGCTGCTTCGTCGCTTGGGTCCGCGCCCGCGTCGCGGGGCGCGAGTGTCACGCCCGAGAGCAGCAGGCTCATGCACAGCATCCAGGTCTTCATGGGGAGCTTCCTCGCAGGGGAGACGGGAGCTTCGTCTCGTCGGTCCGCGCGAAGGCTAGAGGGCGAGCGAAGCGCGAGCCCGGGCGAATCGGTCAATGAACCGAAGGCGTCGGTGAAGTGCGCTGACGCACCGATGAAGCGAGCGCCTCCGGAGACCCGTGCCGCGAGTCCCCGGAGGCGGTTGCGCCTCATCCGTGCGCCAGCGCACTACTGCGCGGCGGGCGCGGGAGACAGGCGGTCCGGGGTGGGCGTGGGCTCGGTGGTGGGCACCGCGTCGAGCCGACCGAAGACGCCGTGGGCTTCCTCTTGTGGACCCGCGGCGAAGAAGAGCGCGTTGCCAGGCTGGCCGTTGACGCCATTGCCGAACGCCATCCCCCACAGGCCATCGATGCGGACCGCGGTGCCATCGGGGCTTTCGAGTGAGCCCTCGGCGTGGCCGGTCGCCAGGTCATAGGCGTTGATGGTCCCATCGCCAAAGTTACCCACCAACAGTCGGTTGCTGAAGCTGCCGAAGTCGGCGGGCGCCAGCGCGATGCCCCAGGGCGCGTTGAGCTTCCCTTGCGAGATGAGCCGCCGCAGGAAGTGGCCGTTCGCATCGAACACGCTCACGAACCCCAGGCCCTTGCCCTTGACGTCGTCGTGGCGTTCCTCGTCCTGGCGGGCATACGTCACATAGAGGTTGCCCTGGAGGGTGTGGATGCCGAAGGGCGCGAAGCCATCCGGCAGCGATGGGTCCACGAACGAGCCTTCCAGATGGACCGGGGAGAAGTGGCGATCGAAGACGTCGATGCGGCCGTGGTGGAAGTCCGTGGCGTACAGGTGCAGGCCCTCGCCGTTCCCCGCCAGCGCCAAGCCCTTGTAGACGGCGTCCGAGCCGGAGTTGTCCACCACGAGGATCGCGTGCGTGCGGTCCACGTCGGGGGACCAGGCTCCCAGCGTTCCTTGCTCCGTGGCGAAGATGAAGCGACTGGGGCCCTCGGCGGAGCCTTGATGGATGACGAAGTCCTCGGAGCCGTTGAAGACGACGCCCGTGGGACTGGCGTCTCCCGTGTCTCCAGGCGGCGTGGGAATGGTCACGATGGGAGCCTGCGGCTTCCCATTGCCATCCAGGGGTGTCGCGCGCCCTGTTCCGTTGTCCGCGACCCAGGCGAAGCCGAAGGGATTGAACGCGACGCCCCAGGGGTTCACCAGGTTCTTGTCGACGTGCTCCGCCTCCTGCGCGCCGTCAGAGGTGAGGTCGTGCTGCACATAGGCGTTGGGCTGGGCCCAGAGGCCCGCCGCGAGAGCCAACCCCGACGTCGTTCCCAGGATGAGGCCGAGGGGAATCCAATGCCGCTGACGCTGCCGTGGAGACCGTGCGGAACTCATGTGCTCCTCCCTTCGGAATCACGGGCGCGCAGCACGCGCACACCGCTGGGAGGTCAATGTGGGTGGCGGACCCGGGACACGGCAATGCGCCCCGGTGTCTCGGGTTCTGGACACTGGCCGCCAATGACAGGGATTGGCGGGAGGGAAGGAGGGGCGCGCGAGGGCCCGTCGAGTCGCTCGGGTTCAGTTCACTGGATGGTGAGGTTGGCCCGGTTGAGCATCATGCTGGTGTGGATGGCGCAGAAGTAGGGGACGAAGGTCCCGCTCACCGCGTCCGCGGGAATCGTGAACGTGGTCTGTCCCATGAAGGGGCCCGTGTCGAAGACGATGGTTCCCACGGGCCCGGGGATGAACGTGTCCGGGAGCGTCTGGCTCGTCACCGTGTGCGGGACGGGGTCCATGTTGATGACCGTGATGGTCGCGCCCGCGGGGACGATGAGGTTGGCCGGGCTGAAGGCGAAGTTCTGGATGGTGATGGTGGTGCCGATGACGCCGGCGTCCCCATCCGTGGGGGCGGGCGGGGTGGTGGGGGGCGGTGGATAGCCGGCGGGGTCGGTGTTCCTGTCGTTGCAGGCGGTCAATGTCAGACACGCCAAGATCACGCCACACGCCGCCCACGAACTTCTTCTCATGACTGCATTCCTCTCAGAGAGTCTCCGAGAAGAATGGCCCCTGGCCCCCCGAGGGCAAGGTGCTCCCCAGGGGTACTGCGATGTCCCCTGGTGTGTGGAGCCCGGCGCGTGCCGCGTCAGGGAATGTACTTTTCCACGGAGCGCAGCGGCCCCGTGGCTTCGTTGACGCCGCCGACGATGAGGACCCCGCCTCCATTGATGAGCGTGGCCGCGTGGTAGCTGCGGCCCACTGTCATGGATGGAATCCGGACCCACTCGTCGCTCGCCGGGAGATAGAGCTCGGCGGTCCGGAGCATGGCCGTCGTCGCGGTCTGTCCGCCTGTGACGAGCACCGCGCCCGAGCTCAGGAGGGTGGCCGTGTGGAACCGGCGCCCCTCATGCAGAGTCCCCGCGACATGCCAGGTCCCGGTGGCCGGGTCATACCGGTCACACGACATGTCCGGCGCGCTGTTGATGTTCGAGCCCGCGAGCAGGACTTGCCCGGACGTCAGCAGCGTGGCGGTGTGCGAGCTGCGGGAGACCGCGGTCTGTCCCGGGACGGGCGCCCAGGTGTTCTTGCTCGGGTCATACAGGTCCGCCGTCATCACGGGAGGGCCCTCGTTGAATCCCCCGGTGACGAGCACCGCGCCGCCGTCCAGGCTCACCGCCGCGGGCGCGTTCCGGGCGTACGTCATCGTCCCTGTGGTGACCCAGGTGCCGGACCCCGGGTTGTAGACCTCGGCGGAGTCCTCGGCGTTTCCCTGCGCGGGACCGCCGCCCGCCACGAGCACCTTTCCCGAGGGGAGCAGGGCCGCGATGTGCGTGGCGCGGGCCTTCAGCATCGAGCCCGTGGGGGTCCAGGTGTTTGCCCCCGGGGTGAACAGGTCGGCGGTATTCACCGCGATCTGGTTGTTGAGTCCGCCCACCACGAGCACTCGGCCATCCGGCAGCTCCGTGGCCGTGTGACTCTCACGCCCACTCGACATCGTGCCGGCGTCGATCCAGGAATCCGTCTCGGGCGTGTACAGCTCCGCGGTGGCCAGCGTCGTGCCCCCGTTGTTTCCGCCCACCACCAGCACGCGGCCGTCCTTCAGGCGCGTGGCGGTATGCGCGATGCGCGGCATGCCCATCGACTTCATCGTCTCCCAGTGACCGAGGCCCGCGTCTGGGCTGGCACCACCGTCCGTGCCTCCATCGGTCCCGCTGTCCGCGCCGCCATCGGTGCCGCTTCCGGTGCTCGCGTCGGGGCCGCCATCTCCCCGAGGCGTCCCCGCGTCCCCTCCGTCCGCGGAGGTGTCAGGGCAGAGGGTGGGGTCCCGCTTGCACGCGTTCCGCTCCTCTTCGTCAAAGTCGATGCACGCGCTGAGCTGGAGCATCACGGCCAATGCCAGACACAGGGCGCTCCCCGGGGTACGCTTCACGGCCACCTCCAGGTCACGAACGCGGACTTGCCATCCGTGTCCACACTCGGGAGACCGGAGTCCGAGGGGCCTCCCAGCCAATACATCCCGGTCGCGATCCCGAGCCCCACCACGCCCACCGTCAGCAAGCCCACGCCGACCGTCTGGAGGTTACGGCCCCGCGACGCCACCGCGGTGACGTCCTGGTTCGTCCGAATGCTGCTGTCGCCATTGCGCAGCTTCGCCTTCTCTCCATGGGCCAATCCCCAGGACACCCCGCCCGCCACCGCGAGCGCGCCGCCCGCGATGGCGGGAATGAGGGCCTTGCTGCGCAACGTCGAGGGTGGGGGTGGGGGTGGAGGTGGCGGCTTGGGCGGGGTCTTCGCCAGCTCTGCCTGGACCTGTCTGCGCACGTCCTCGAAGAGCATCCGCAGCTTCGGGGAGACCTGCACGGGCAGTTGCGCCTCGGGGCGGAGGAACAGCGCGGCCTTGAAGGCGGCGTTGGCCTGCTCCTGCTTGCCTCGGCCGAGTTCCGCCAGCACGACGCCTTCGTAGAGCGACAGCGCCACGTCATCATCCGGGCCCTGCGCCACCCGCTTCGCGCGGTTGATCTGCTCGAGGGCCCGCTCGTACTCGAGGTCCTCGATGAGCCGGCTCGTGGAGAGGAGGTAGGCCTGGACGTTCTGGGAGACCTCGGCGCGGGTCAACGCAGGGGCGAGCAGCGCGAGGCACAGGCACAGCCTCAATAGCCCGCGCCATGTCCCGGAACCCCATGGCGGGACTTCTCGGGGACGAACCTTCATGGAGTCCGACACGCGCAGGTTCATGGATGCCTCTCCCGCAGCAATCCATGCGCTATTTCAAGAGCCGAAACAAGAGCGAAGGCCGACATCCAAGGAAGTCGTTGTGCTGCGCAATATTTTCGGTGAGTGCGCGCGCAACGGTCCAAGCGCCAGTGGCCTCATCTCCTGGGGCGAGGGATAAGCTTCGGACTCCTTCCACTCGGAACGTGCGCATGCCTCCCAACCTCGACCCCACTGCCATTGACACCGAGCGCCTCACGATGCGGCGCCCTCGCCTGGAAGACTTCGAGGAGGCGCTCGCGATGTGGGGGGACCCGGCGGTGACTCGCTTCATCACGGGTAAGGCGGCCACTCGCGAGGAGATGTGGAACCGCCTGCTGCGTTACGTGGGCCACTGGGAGCTGATGGGCTACGGGTTCTGGGTGGTGCGTGAGAAGAGCACCGGGAAGTTCGCTGGAGAGGTGGGGCTCGCGGACTTCCGCCGCGACATCGAGCTGTCCTTCGATGGTGCGAAGGAGATGGGCTGGGTGTTGTCCTCGGAGTTCCACGGCAAGGGCTTCGCCACGGAGGCGATGACCGCGGCGCTGAAGTGGGTGGAGGGGCGCTTCGGTCCGGAGCGCGTGGTCTGCATCATCGACCCGGGCAACGAGCCGTCCCGCAAGGTGGCGCTCAAGGTCGGGTTCCGCGAGTGCGCGCGCGGCAGCTACAAGGGATCGCCCACGGTGATGTACGAGCGACTCCCTGGCGGGAAGTGACGCCCTACGTCGCCGCCTGTAGGTCGGCGATGAAGGGCTCGGGCTCCTCCAGCGAGACGAAAATTCGGCGGGCCCGCACGGGAAGCCCCAGGACGCTCACGCGGTGGGGCTCGCGCAGGTCCACCGCGACGACGTTCTGACGCGCGCCAATCAACCCCACGGTGCCCACTCCGACCCGCCAGCCAATGCCTCCGAGCATGGGCCACTCCGCGCGGGCCGCGCCGAGGATGTCGGTGCGCGGGATGCGGGCCTCGAAGAAGCCGAAGCGGAAGGTCACGACGTCCGGCGTCACGTCGACGAAGGAGCGCTCACTCGTTCCTCCGAAGAGGACGAGCAACGGACTCCAGGCCCCGCGCTTGATGGCATGCCGCATGACTCGTCTCCCAAAAGTGGCGGGTGAACAGTAGCACCCGGCTCGCCGCGCGGGCTGTGGTGGGGTTCCGGCAGGTTGCTCCACGCGGGGCACTCTCGTGTGGACTACGGCCGTGCGAAGCCTGTGGGCGGGCGACTCTTCCCCAGGGCGTTTCGAAGTGGACGCCCCAGCGGACTCATGCCGGGTGGTACGAGTGATGTGGTGTGCCGCGATGAATGCCCGGGCTCTTGCCCGCGGTTACACTCCCGCCCATGAACTCCAGCCCTTCCGGCCGTGCGTCCGTCGTCGTGGCGGAGCTGGGGCCCACCAACACCGGGAAGACCCATCGGGCCATCGAGCGCATGCTGGAGCATGACTCGGGGATGATGGGGCTGCCGCTCCGGCTGCTGGCCCGCGAGGTCTACGACCGGGTGACCGCCCGAGTCGGCGAGGGTCGCGTGGCGCTGATGACCGGAGAGGAGAAGCGCCTGCCTCCCCGCCCGGACTATTGGATCTGCACGGTCGAGGCGATGCCGATGGACCGGACCGTCGACTTCCTCGCCGTGGATGAAATCCAGCTCGCGGCGCACCGTGAGCGCGGACATGTCTTCACGGACCGGCTGCTGCACGCACGTGGTCGCAAGGAGACGTGGTTCCTGGGCGCGGAGACCCTGCGCCCCATGGTGCAGTCGCTCATCCCGCACGTCTCCGTGAAGCGCGCGACCCGCTTGTCCCAGCTGCGCTATTCCGGGCGCCGCTCGCTGAAGAGCCTGCCGCCCCGCTCGGCGGTGGTCGCGTTCTCCGCGGACCGCGTGTACGAGCTGGCCGAGTCGCTGCGCCGCCTCCGAGGGGGTGTCGCGGTGGTGCTGGGCGCGCTGTCGCCTCGGACGCGCAATGCCCAGGTGGCGATGTACCAGTCGGGCGAAGTCCAATACCTGGTGGCCACGGATGCCATTGGCATGGGGCTCAACCTGGACCTGCATCACGTCGCGTTCGCGTCGCTCTCCAAATACGACGGCGCCGAGCAACGCGACCTCTTCCCAGACGAGCTGGCGCAGATTGCCGGGCGCGCGGGCCGGCACCTCAACGACGGCACCTTCGGGACCCTCAACACGCTGCCGGAGCTGTCTCCTCGCATCGTGTCCGCCGTGGAGACCCACCAGTTCCCCGCGGTGCGCAGACTCATCTGGCGCAACGCCCAGCTCGACTTCTCCACCTCGGAGGCCTTGCTCGACTCGCTGTCTCGCGCACCCCAGCACTCGGCATTCGTTCGCGTGGAGCGCGCGGATGACTTCGATGCGCTGAAGGACCTGTCGCAGGTGCCCGCCATCCGCGACCTCATCACCGAGCCCGCGTCGGTCGAGCTGCTGTGGCAGGTCTGCCAGATTCCCGACTTCCGCAAGGGGCTCTTTGGTCAGCACGTGGCGCTGCTGCGCGAGACGTTCCTGCAGCTCTCCGAGGGCGACGGCACGCTCGAGACCTCGTGGCTGGCGAAGCAGGTCGCGCCGCTCGATGACGTCTCGGGAGACATCCACACGCTGATGGACCGGCTGGCCGCCATCCGCATCTGGACATACATCAGTCAGCGGTCGAGCTGGCTGCATGACGCCGAGCACTGGCAGGAGCGCACGCGCCACATCGAGGATGCGCTGGGCGATGCCCTCCACGAGCGACTCGTGGAGCGCTTTGTTCAGCGGGCCGCGCGTCGCAGTGCGCGTCGCTTCACGCGGGCCACCGCCGCGCGACCGGCGGCTGCGTCGGACAGCCCCTTCGCCAAGCTGGGGCTGCTGTTGGGCGACACCGCTGGCGCAGAGGGCACCCCGCTGACCGAAGAGCAGTTCGTGCAGCGCGTGGTGGACGCGACGCACGAGAGCTTCCAGGTGGATGCGGCGGGGAACATCTCGTTCGAGGATCAGCCCTTGGCGCGCCTGGTGCGCGGCGCGGACCGGCGCTCGCCGCAGCTCGCGCTCGCGGAGCCGGAGGTGTGGACGGGCGGGGCGCGGCAGCGGCTCGAACGTCGCATGCTGGCGTTGGCTCGGGACCTCGTCACCGAGGCGATGGGTGGCTTCCCCGCGGAGTCCCTCACGGGCGCGGGGCGCTCGCCCGCGACGCGGGGACTGGCGTATCGGTTGGCCGCGGGACTGGGCGTGGTGTCGCGCCACGAAGCGCGAGAGCAGTGGGAGCAACTGGACACGGAGTCGCGCGAGCGGCTGCGCGCGCTGGGCGTCCGTGAGGGGCAGCGGTTCTTCTACGTCAGCGAGTCCTTGGCCCCTCCCGCCCTGGAGCGGCGGAGCATGTTGATGTCGCTGTTCCATCAGCGTGCAGTGCCCGCCGGGATTCCGCGCGAGCCCCTCCTGGAGGTCGCGACGTTGGGCGATTGGGATGCGCGCGCGTTCGGCTACGAGGTGCTCGGGGCCGTGGCCCTGAGAATCGACATCGTCGAGCGGCTCAGCGAGGCGCTGCGTCACCCGCACGGTGGCCCTCAGGTGCAGCGGCTCCTGCAGGAGCTGCGATTGGACGGCGCGGCGCGTGCTCGCGTCTTGCGCGAGCTGGGCGGGCCTTCGGGCACAACACAAAAGAAGCGGCGCCGACGCCGGCGGGGAAAGCCTGCCCCGGCCGTTCCCAACAAGGGCGATGCGCGCGTGTGAGCGGCCTCACGCCTGGGAAGTTGGCGCCACCACGCGGCGCTGACCCAGGACTTCGAGCAGGAACGCCGCGCCCACCGCCAGCAAGAGGAGGGACAGCAGCACCCCTTGCTCGAACTGGTACGACAGCGGCAGGTTGAGGTCTGGCTCGAGGAACGGCGTGCTGGCCCAGGACAGTCCCCCGTACAGCACGAAGAAGAGTCCGGTCATCACTCCCGGACGGGCCGAGGGCCAGCGCGTGCGCGCGGCCCACAGCAGCGCAAGGAGGACGCAGCCTTCCAGCGCCGCCTGGTAGAGGAGCACGGGATGGCGGGGTGGGAGGATGCGCAGGAACTCTTCTGCGAGCCGCGGGTTCTCCCGGGCCAGGCGCGCGAGTTCGTAGCCCGGCGCATGGGCCAGGGGCGCGAGGTCGAGCGCGGCGGGAGCGACGGGCTGGAAGCCGTCGACGTTCAGCTCGGTGGGGAAGCGCAGGGCCCAAGGCACATGGGAGACGCGCCCCAAGGGCTCTCCCTCCGTGAAGGCCGCCAGGTGCCACAACAACAGGCCCACGGGGGCCAGCAGCACCAAGGCATCCGTCACCTGAAGCCATGAGCGCTGGCGCTGGCGAGCATGGAAGGCCGCGCACGCGAGGACTCCCGCGAGCACGCCGAGCACGGAAGTCCTGCTCTCGTGAAACAGGAACGAGAGGGTGCCGTCACGCGAGAAGTCATCCCACTGATGCAGGAGCACGGCCCCCGCGTGTCCGCCCAACACCACGCCCAGCAGCCCCGTGTAGAGGACAAACCCAGACACCTCGGCGGGCGCGAAAGGGCCTGCTCCTCGCGCCGCCTGGTGCTTGAGCCAGACGAACGCGAGGAGGAGCCCCGTGAGCTCCGCCGCTCCCGACCATTGCAGGGACAGCGTGTCGGAGAGACGGACGATCGAGGGAGAGAACTCGTGCAGCAGGGAGGGATTCACGGTGCCTCGGGCGGGCCGCTATTTGAAGAAGTCCTCGGCGGCGATGGTGGTGGGATTGGTCTCCACCATCTTCCGGAACGTGAGGGTGTAGGTATTGTTGTCATTGCTGATGACTTGATAGCGGAACCCGTCCAGCTTTCCATCCTTGCGCAGCCGCTCCCAATCATTGCCGTTGACGCGAATGGTGGGGCTCGAGCCGCAGCAGTTGTAGGTGACGTCCTTGGTAATGACTCCGGACGACCACGAGATGGTGGGGCATTGCTGCTCGTACGCTCCCAGTGCGACGGTGGCTGCTCCTTGATTCAATGTCTTGATACAGTCCTCGGCGCCCTGGGCTGTCCCTTGAGACAGACACAGCCAGAGCAGACACATTCCTGCCGCGAGCTTCTTCATGATGGATTTGTCCTCCTGAAACAGCGGGTCCATCTACAGATCGGGCTTCTGCTCCGAGTGCTCGGATTTGGTGTTCGACTCCTTGTTCTTCGGCTCTTTCTTGGCCGCGGCGTCGTCCTCGACCTTCAGCTTCTTGGGGGTGGGGGACCTGGCCTCCTGGGCTTCGGCCGGCGAGGGCGGCTTCGCGGTGGCGGGGGGGGACTGCGAGGGCGTCTTCTCCGTGGCGAAGGCGCTCGAGGCGACACAGACAAGGCAAACAGCCAACCAGCATTTCATGTGGACGGGTCCTTCCAGGGTCCAGCCCTATGCCAGTGAATGGGTTGAAGTAACGGCTCGTAAGGCAACGGCGAGCGTGCCCGCGCAAGGGTGGGCTCGCAATGGCCTCACTTTCGCGCTGTGTGGCCGGCGACACTTCCCGCGCGCTTGGAATGGAGATGCGGGCCCAGCCTCGTGGGCGGACGGACTGGAATGACAGCTCAGGTTCGCGAGCGCACGAGAGCCATGGGCGTCACTCCGAGCGGAGGTCGGGAGAAGAGACCGGAGTCTCTTGGGGAGCGGTGAACGGTGTGGTTGCTGCTAGCGTCGCGCGACACCTCATCGTGCGATGCGGACCGCATCGACTGGAGCATTCCGTGGACGACACCTTTGACGCTCGGCTCGAGGAGGCCCGGACGGCGCTGTCCGCGCAGGCGCCGCAAGACGCGTTCGGCCACCTCCGTCCCGTGTTGGCCTATCCCGGTGCGTCCGAGCTGGCGGTTGCCACCCAGTGGGCCGAGGCCTGGGACCTCTTCGCGCGCATCGCGGGGGCGCTGGAGGCCTCCGCGCTGGAAGGTGCCGCGCGGAACGTGGTGAAGCAGCCCACGGACGCCGAGGGCCTGTATGCGCTGGGCTTCGCGCTCGTGGACCAGGGGCTCAACGACGTCGCCGCGACGGTCCTCGCCCGAGGCCACCGCGAGGCGCCCGACTCGGTGGAGATGCTCCAGGAGTGGGTGGCCGCGCTGGAGGGAATGGGGGCTTCAGCGGAGGCGGTCCGCGTCCTTCACGCGGTTCCTCAGCTCGTGAAGGACAACCCTTTCCTCACGTACCTGCTCGCATTCAACGCGTTGATGACGGGGGACCTGCTGGAGCCGCGCACGTGCGTCGCCCGGCTCGAGGCGCGGATGGCTGAGCCCCTGGAGGACTCCGAGGAGCCCCCCTTGCCGCTCTCGGACTTGGTGGAGCGCTTGAAGGGCTGTCTGGCTCGCGCGGATGCCATTCGAGCCGTCACCCCGCTCGACACGCGGGACCTGCGGGGCTGGCACGCGGTCATCACGGGGGGCCTGTTGCTGCACCTGTCTCCCTATGGGCGCGATGAAGGCATGAATGGCCGATATGCCTTCGTGCAGGACTCCGAGCAGAACTGTCTGGAAGGCATTCATCGCGTGGCCGCGGTGCTGGCTCGGATCGAGCGCGCCGTGCCGTGCGTCTTCATCCTCCCCGAGCGTGACAGCGCCATCCTCGGGCTCGCCACCGCGCAGGTGCTGGGTCTGCGCGCGGTCCCCTGGCCGGAAGGGGGCACGGACGCGCCGGGGTTGGTGGTGGCCTATGACGTGAGCCACCTGGAGGGCTCGCTGCTGGAGCAGTTGCACGCGCACCGCCCGGGACAAGTGCTGTGGAGTCATGCGTGCCCGTGGACGGAGGCGCCGCCCTTCGCTCCCGACCTCGTCACCTTGCTCTATCAGGTGAACGTGTCTCCTTGGGCCCAGCGGCTGGTGCTCTCTCCGGATGGCCAGCAGCCCGAGCGGGCGCCGGCCGAGGAGGGGAGCGAGGCATCCCTGGCCGAGCGACTCGCCTCGCGGACACGCACGGACGAGGCTCTCGCGGACCTGCCCGAGCTGGGGGAGCTGGCGTCTGCCCTCGCGATGCAGGAGGGCTCGGGCGTGGCGGGACTCTTCCGCGAGAACGGTCGCCGGCGCCGTCAGTTCACGGACTCGCCCGTGAAGAGCAATCGCTTCGCGTGAGCGCGCCGCATGGCTGTCTACGACGCACAGGGGACTCGCGCGAGCGGTCAGCCCGAGGTGGATCGCTCCTGGAGTCGCCTGTCGGAGGGCGGGGATGTGAGGGCGCAGCAGTGCGGTTGGCTCAAGGACCGCTTCGGCGTGTCGTGGCAGGTCGCGCCCGCCGAACTGCCCCAGCTCATGTCCACGTAGGAGAAGGCGCAGCGGGTGATGGCGGCGATCCTGAAGATGAAGAAGCTCGACCTTGAGGCCTCTCGGCGCGCGGCGGGTTGAGCGCCGCGCGCCGGAAACCGTGGCCTACGGCACTTCGTAGGTCACGGCGATGGTCGAGTCCACGCTGACCCCGTCCAGGATCAACCGCGAATAGCACGGGTAGACTTTGTTCATGGCGCCGTCGAAGGCCAGGCGGAACGACAGTTGGCTGCCTTCGGTCTTCCGGTTCTTCCAGCGCAGGTCCGCGAGCGTCGTCACATCCACGCGCAGCCAGTTGAGCTTGGCGCTGGTGCTGAGCGTTCCCGTGGCGCCACCGGCCATGTCGTAGTCCGTGATGTCGAGCTTCCCGTAGTCCACCGCTGTCCAGGTGAGGGGGCCCCATTGGGTGTATGGATTGTCGATGACATTGTCCTGATAGACGGAGAGGGTCGCGGCGGTGATGCGCGTGGCGTTGGGGTCGATGGACGTCATGTCATAGCTGGCGAACGCTCGGGAGCGATGGAGACCGGAGCCGCCAGCGACGGTCACATCGCCTACGGAGACATCGGTGCCTTGGTACGCGTAGCGGTAGTCCGTCGTCAGTGACTTCGTCACCCTTCCCGCCGTGGTGGTGTCCAGCTTCAGCACCGCCTGCTCGGAGCGGATGATTCGCATCACATCCTTGCCGCTCGCGGCCACCAACGCGTTGCCCGCGCGGTCCGTCGCCGCGCTCGTGAGACTCCAGTCGATGAAGCTTCCGTAGCTGGCGTTACCTCGGAAGGTGAGGACCCGTCCGTCGGTCGACCAGGAGAGGGTGCCGAGCACGGGGACGGGCTGCGTACCCTGCCTTGCGGTGACGAGGAGCGCGGCGTCCGTCGAGGGGCGATCCATGGGCTCGGAGAAGGTGAGGACGAGGTCGAAGTCCTGCGGGAGCCCCTTCGCTCCCGGCACGGGGCCGACCACGGTGGGGCGAGTCGTGTCTTGCGCCATCACCTTGAAGCGAGCGGTTCTCTCGGTGCCCAGCGAGTTGCCTGCCACATCCTGAGCCTCGGCGTGCACTCCCCATTCCACTTGCTGGGTCCAGGCCCATGGAGCATCCGGGGTGAAGACGAGGCGCGTGTCCTGCTCCTCCCACGTGAAGGTCCCGTTGTGACTCGCCGCACCGGTGATGAAGAAGGCCGCCACGGTCGACGTCCGCTCCATGGGCTTGCTGAAGGTGATGCGGAGCGCCTCTCGAGGCGCGACGTTTGGATCTCCATCCTCCGGAGTCATGAGTCTCACCACGGGCTTCGTGGGATCCTTCACGGTGAACAGGCCAGACGCAGACTCTTGGATGGCGTTGCCCGCGCGGTCCTTCGCGCCGGTCCCCAGGTGCCAGTGAATCTGTTGGCCCGGGGGGAGGGCCGTCCCGGGGGTGGCGGTCAGCACCGTGCCGGCGGTGTTCATCGCGATCATCATCGTGAGGATCGCGGTCTCCTCGATGCGGAAGGACTGCATGACCGATTCCGAATCCATGGGCTCGGAGAACGTCACGGTGAGCGTCGCGGTGTTCTCCACCTGGCGGGCGCCATGCTCCGGGACCACGGAGCTGATCCGAGGCGGCGTGGTGTCCTTCGTGGGGAGCGGTTCCTCGCCACCTCCCGGAGGGTTGTCGACCCCGGGACCGCATGCTCCCCACAGCATCCCCAACAGGCCCCACACCGCGACTCGCTTCATGTCATGTCCTCGGATCCGGCGGCACATCCACGGCCGCGCGTCATGGGACTGAACCCGCGAGCACATCGGGCTGCGCAAAAATTCGACGCGAGGGCCGTGGTTCAGAGCGCGAAGGCCAGCCCGCCCCAGGCCGCGGGCATGAGGGTCACGGTCTGGTCCTGGCCTCGGCGATAGGCGGTCAGGGGGAACTGCGCCTCCAGCGCCAGCGACACGGGGCCCGTCAAGGGCACCTGGAATCCGACCCACGGCGCCACCCCTCCCGCGCCGCTCCACGCCGTGTCGGCCTCTCCCTGCCGCGTCTGGAGGATGGCGCCGAGCCCCAGCTCCAATCCCACCGAGAGGGTCGCGGGCTCGGTGTGCCAGGAGTGGTGAAACCCGAACCAGCCGAAGACGCTCGTCTCTCGCAGCGTGTCCAGGCCCCCGGTGGAGAGCGTCACCGCGCCCGAGATGCCCGAGGCGTCACCGCCGCGCACCGCGCCGCGAAAGCCCAGCACGCCACCCATGCCCGAGCCGACCCGGGCCTGCGCGCCCGCGGCCACGACGGCGGTCCAGCGCGAAGGCGCGGTGGCGGGCGCGCCCTTGGGGGTGGCCTCGATGCGCGCGGGCGTGGCTCGGAATGCGTCGCGGGTGAGGACCTGCGTTTGCCCTGCTTCCAGTGACACCTGCGCGGAGGTGCGGTCCCCTCTCTCGTTGGCGAGGCGCACCGCGTAGGTCCCGGGCGGCAAGGCGATGCGGCGCGCCGAGTCGGGCACCAACTCGGCGAGGACTTGCTCGCGAGGCAAAGCCACCACGAGCGCGCGCTGGTAGTCGCTGGGGATCTCCAGCACGGCGCTGGGGCGCGTCAGCTCGGTGAGCACCAGCTCGCCTCGGCCGGAGAGTCGATAGTCATAGGCGGGGTGCTGGGTGGCGATGAGCGTGTCGGACGTGTCTCGCACGGTGCGCTCGAAGGCGTAGCGATACGCCTCGGCGAGCGTGACACGGCCATCACCGGAGAGGTCCGCCGCGCCGCGCAGTCCCGAGACGAGGTGGTGCGTGAAGAACGCGCCGCCCAGCTCGCGCGACTCCAACGCCAGTTCGTCCGCCGCGCTGGACGTGAGCAAGGCTTGCCCCGAGGAATCCAGCTCGTCCGTCAGGCGGATGTCGAACGTGGGGCCCGGAGCTCCGCCCTTGAGCGCGAGCAAGGCGCCGCTGCGGCAGCTGTCCACCAGCGCCACGCGCACGTTGGCGCCGGTGCCTTCCAACCAGCGGCGCAGGTCCGCGTAACGGAGCCGCTCGCGCCCCAGCTCCAGCGCATCGCCGTCCGAGTGGCCCGAGTAATAGAACGTGAGGATGACTCGCGCCGTGGGGTCTTGATGCCACTGCCGCACCTTCGCGGTGGTCTGCTCCAGCGCGTCGTGCAGCGCCTGGAGTCCCGGGCTGCGCAGCAGTCGGAGGTCCTCGGGTTTGACGCCGCCGAGTTCCTTGAGGACGCCCGCGACCTTGACGGCATCCGCTTCCGCGTAGCGCAGCGGCGGCTGCGTCCCGGCGCCGGTGTTGTGGCCCACCACCACGGCGATGCGGAACGTCTCCGCGCTCGCGGCGGAGGCGAAGCCCACGAGCATCACGGCGAAGGCTCGAAGGAGCGACCTCATGAAGCAGGTGGTTCCGAGCGAACGTGTCCCGTGCTTCGGATCCGATGTGAAGGAGACGGGGAGACTCGCGGTCGGGCGTGGAGGCATCGAGCGGGATGGGACGGCGGATCCGGATCCGCGGCGCGCAATCTTGGACGAGAGTCCCCGGACAAGTCATCCCACCTCCGTCGTTTCACTCCGGTGCGCCGTGCGCCTCACGGACCTCCGCCGCGCAGCGCGACGATTCCTTGTCGGGCGCGTCGCCGTTGGGGAGTGGCGACGCCCTGCCTGGATGCGGCTGCGGAGATGGCGCAGGTCGAAAGTCCGACGATGCGGCCTCATCCCCCGTGACAGGACGAGGCGGGGCGATAACCTGCGCCCGCGAGAATCCACTCGCTGCTTGAATGAGGCCTCACCTATGTCCGCGGAGATTGGAAAGAAGTTTCCGGGCTTCTCGCTGCTCAATCAGGATGGTCGTACCCGGAAGCTGGAGGACTTCGCCGGCAAGTGGCTCGTGGTGTACGTCTATCCCAAGGACGACACGCCCGGCTGCACCATCCAGGGCAAGTCCTTCACCGCGACGAAGGAAGACTTCACGCGGGCCAACATCGAGGTCGTGGGTGTGAGCGAAGACGACGTGCAGTCGCACAAGAGCTTCTGCAACAAGTTCGCGTTCACCATCGACCTGCTGGCGGACACCCAGCACGAGCTGCTGCGCGCGGCTGGCGTGGGACAGTCCGAGTGGAAGGGCACGATGTACTGGGACCGCACGTCCTTCGTCATCGACCCGAAGGGTGTGCTGCGCAAGGTGTACCAGAAGGTGAACCCGGAAGGGCACGAGCGCGTTCTGCTCGCAGACATCAAGCAGTTGCAGGCGGCCTGAGCGCGCATCCCCCGCGTCGTGATGGACGCGACGCGGGAGCGCGAGTGGGCTGACGCTCCCGAACCCATACCGCATCGGGAGCGTCAGCCCACCGCCGGCTCAGAGCGAGGGCTCGACGGCGCGGGTGAGGCCCAGGGTGTCCGCGTAGCTGTGCAGTCCGCGGATGTGATTGCCACCGTCGACCGCGAGGGTATCTCCAGTCACCCACGACGCCAGGTCACTGCAAAGGAACGACACCACCTTGGCGACGTCCTCCGGCTCGCCACAGGGCTTCCCGAGCGGCGTGTGGGCGAAGAACTCGCGCCCCATGGCGCCGGTGAGCAGGCCGGCGCCTTCCGCCAGCGGCGTGCGGATGGCCCCAGGCGCCACGACATTCACCCGGATGTTGTACCGCCCCAGCTCCGAGGCCGCGACCTTCGAGAGGTTCGCGAGCGCCGCCTTGGACGCGCAGTAGTGTGCAAGCCCATCCGTCACGGCGGTCTGGTTCAGCGAGGAGATGTTGACGATGGAGCCCGGCTGTTTGGCGGCGACCAGCGCCTTCGCCAGGAGCTGGGTGAAGAGGAAGGGGCCCTTGAGGTTGATGGCCAGGACCTGGTCGAACTCCTCCACGGGCATGTCGAGGATGGGGCGCAAGGTGGCCGTGCCCGCGTTGTTCACGAGGATGCCCGGGAGGCCAAACTCTCGCGTCGCGAGCGCGATGGCGCGAGTGACGTCCTCCACCCGGACCACGTCGCCCGCGAAAGGCACGGCCCGCGTACGTCCCTCCGATGCCTTGTTGAGTTCCGCAGCGGCTGCCTCCACCTTCTCCGGCGTCCGTCCAAAGAGCAGCACGTTGGCTCCGTCTCGCATGAGCCGCGAGGCGATTCCCAATCCGATGCCCTGTCCCGCCCCCGTCACAATGGCACTGCCTGACACCAGCTTCATGATGACTCCTATTGCAGAGAGAGAGTGGAACCCTAGCAGCAGCATGCGCAGCCGGCGCCGCGTCGCCCTTCACGGTGCGGTGCTCACGGCGCGAGCACTCCGTTGAGGGATGCGATGGTGTTGGCTTCCACCCGGTCGTGGCCGGCACGGGGCGCTCGCGGACGATGCCGCACGCGATGCGGCGAGCGTAGGGGCCGGGGAATTCCCTGAGGTGCCGCCAGGAATGGCTTGTTCACCGCCGGACAGCAGGGATTCTTGCTGTCCCTGGGCTGTTGGGGCGCGGCTGATGGGGGTGCCCTGGCCCGCGGTCGAACGCGTGCGGTGTCTTGTCTGTATTTGCCGCCTGTGGTGGCACTGGGGGGGCTTGTTCGTGCTCCCTCGGGCGACGTCCTGGTTCTCCGCCTGCGATTCGCGGAGGATGGTCGTCCTCGGGGCGCGAGGTTCTTTTGCCCCGACGATGGAGGCTTGCCGTGGCCCTGCTCGGTTCCGCCGTGAGGCTGCTGTGGGGGGGGCTCGCGACCTCGCCCCATCTGGCGGTGCCTCCCTCGCAGGCGCGTGAGGCCGCCACTGAGACCGCGCGCTCCCTTCGCAACGCATGCGCGTCCGCGCGGCCGTTCTACTGGGAGCTGGGGACCGCCACGGGAAAGGACGTGGGCGGCTCCGTGGGGCTGCTCGCCCCTGGGGCAGGGACGGAGATGAGCATCGCCTCCGCGTCGAAGTGGCTGTACGGCGCCTATGTCCTGGAGATGCTTCAGGGACAGCTTCGCCCCGGCGTGGATGCCCCGTTCCTCAATCTGACCAGCAGGACGCCGGTGCTCGACGCGAGCGCTTCGTCCGCGTGCAAGTCGGCTTCGTCCACCGTGCGCGCGTGTGGAAAGACGGCGGGCATCGAGGAGCCGCTCATCCAATACGAGCCGGAGCCGCCGACGCGGTTCTACTACCACTCGGGACACTTCGAGGCGCACGCCGACTTCGCGATGGGGATGGGCTTCTTCGACGGTGCGGCGCTGGCGCATGCTTTCCAAAGCCGCCTCCCGTTGAGCCTCACCTTCGTGAACGTCAACCTCGCGGGCGGCGCCAAGACGAGCCCCAGCGAGTACGCGAAGTTCTTGCGCGCCCTGATGCGCGATGAGTTGAAGCTTGGCGCCTTGCTCGGGACTCACAGCACGTGCGCGACGGTGGCGTGTGGCAACACGGGTTACAGCCCGTGGTTCACCAGCGAGCCCGCGCATTACTCCCTGGCCCACTGGGTGGAGCCGGATGATGGGGCTCGGTGGAGCGGTGGATTCAGCAGCGCGGGTCTCTTCGGCTTCTACCCGTGGATCGCCAAGGACAAGAGCCTGTATCTGATTGTCGCGGGCGAACACCTGCTGGGCGTGCTGGGAGAGCCGCCTACGACGCCCGCGGAGGAGACGGCCTCGGGAAGGGCCATCCTGTGTGGACGGCTCATCAAGAAGGCGTACTACACGGGCGTCGTTCAGGAGTGAGTGGGTCAGTCCGGCTTTGTCTCCACCGGAGCGGATGCGTCCAGGAGGCGGAGTCGCTCGTCGAGGAGTTCCACGAGCACTCGGACGTGCGGCTCCTCCAGCAGGCTGGTGTGGGTTCCTGGCACGGGGCTCACTCGTACGGCTTCGGTGAGCCACTGGGACCAGCCCTCGTCCTCGGCGCGAGCGCTCGGGCGCTGCGTGGCGCGGAACAGCTCGGCCGTTCCCGCGTAGCGATTCGCGGGCACGTAGTTGCGATAGGCCTCGCCGAGGCGCTCATGGACGGAGAAGAGGCGCTCGATGTGGCTCGCGTCCAGTCCGCCCGCGGCGGGGAGTCCGCGCAGGACCTCGATCATCCGTGGGAGCAGCGCTTCGTCCGTGGCGTCGCTGAGGTGCTCCAGTGCTTCGGCGGGCACGTCCTGGATGGACAGCCCCGCCATCTGCCCGAAGGCCACCAGTCGCGCGAGCGGCGGAGGTGCGGGCTCGGGTTCGGTCGAGGGCGCGAGGCTGTCGAGCAGCGCGAGGAACTCCACCGTCTCTCCGTGCGATTGGAGCTGCCGCGCCATCTCGAAGGCGACGGCGCCTCCGAGTGACCACCCCGCAATGCGGTACGGCCCGCGCGGTTGGACTTCTCGGAGCTGCGCGACGTAGAGGCCGGCGAGTGACTCCATCGTGTTGGGAGGCAACACGCCTCCTTCCAGCCCCGAGGCGAACACTCCGTAGAGTGGCCACGTCTCTCCCAGGTGCCGGACGAGCTCCGTGTAGCTGAGCACGCCGCCTCCGCCGCCATGGATGAGGAAGAGGGGGTGCTGCTCGGACGTCCCTGCGTCCAGTCGCTCCAAGTTGGGACCGAGCGCGGCTCGCGATGTGGGCTCCACCCATCGCGCGAGCTGCTCGACCGTTGAGCTCTGGAACAAGGCGGACAGCGGAAGCACGCGTCCCGTGCGCTCGCGCAGCAGCGACATGAGTCGGACCGCGAGCAGCGAGTGGCCCCCCAGAGTGAAGAAGTCGTCGTCGAGGCCGACGCGTTCGAGGCGAAGGACTTCGGCGAACGCCGCCGCGACTTGCTCCTCCGCGTGGGTGCGTGGCGCCGAGAAGGGCCGTGCCTGAGAGGAGAGGTCGGGAGGAGGGAGTGAGTTGCGGTCGACCTTTCCGTTGAGGGTGAGAGGGAGAGCCGGAAGGAAGACGAAGGAGGAGGGGACCATGAACTCCGGGAGGGAAGCCCGGAGGGAGGAGCGGAGGGAGTCGGAGGAGAGAGGGGAGGAGGAGACGAGATAGGCGACGAGGCGCTTGTCGCCGGGAGAGTCGTGGCGAAGGAGGACAGAGGCTTCGAGGACGGAGGGGAGAGAGAGGAGAGCGGCTTCGACTTCAGGCAGCTCGATGCGGAAGCCGCGGAGCTTCACCTGGAAGTCAGAGCGGCCGAGGAACTGAAGGGAGCCGTCGGAGAGCCAGCGAGCCTTGTCACCCGTCTTGTAGAGGCGCTGTCCGGGAGAAGAAGAGAAGGGGTTGGGGAGGAAGCGCTCCGCGGAGAGGTGAGGAGAAGAGAGGTAGCCCCAAGCGAGGCCGAGGCCACCGACGAAGAGCTCGCCCGGGACGCCAATGGGGCAGGGGAGGAGCGAGTCGTCGAGGACGAAGGTGGAGGAGAGAGGAAGAGGCCTGCCGATGGGGACGGAGGAAGAGAAGGAGGAGGAAGAGGAGAGGGAGTGGGTGGAAGAGAAGGTGGTGTTTTCGGTGGGGCCGTAGCCGTTGGTGAAGGAGGAGAGAGGGGGGAGGCGAGAGAGGTGGTTGCGGACGAGAGAGGGAGAGAGGACGTCACCGCCAGAGAGGAGTTGAGGGACGAGAGCGAGAGCGTCTGGGTGGTGGAGACAGAGAGAGTCGAAGAGGGCGGAGGTGAGCCAGAGGGAAGAGGGGGAGTGGAGGCGAATGAGGGAGGCGATGTCCTCGAGGGAGAGAGGGTGAGGGGGAGGAATGAAGAGAGGAGCGCCGTGGAGGAGAGCGCCCCAGATTTCGAGGGTGGAGGCGTCGAAGGAAGTGGGAGCGAGTTGGAGGAAGGAGAAGGAGGGGCCGAAGCGGATGAAGGAGGGAGAGGAAGAGACGAGGCGGAGGACGGCCTGGTGAGGGACGAGGACGCCCTTGGGCCTGCCTGTGGAGCCGGAGGTGAAGAGGAGGTAGGCGAGGGAGAGAGGAGAGGAGAAGGAGAGGGGAGGAGAGGAGGGGAAGGAGTCGAGAGGAGAGGAGTCGAGGAGGAGAGAGGGGACGGAGGAGGAGGGGAGGAGGTGAGAGAGGTGGGAGTGGGAGAGGAGGAGGGAGGGAGAGGAGTCGGAGAGGAGGAGGGCGAGGCGCGCCTTGGGGAAGGAGGAGTCGAGTGGGAGGTAGGCGGCGCCGGCCTTGAGGATGGCGAGGAGGGAGACGAAGAGGTCGAAGGAGCGCTCGAGGAAGAGGGCGACGAAGGAGCCAGGGGAGACGCCGCGAGAGAGGAGGAGGTGTGCGAGTTGGTTGGAGCGCTCGTCGAGCTGTTGGTAGGAGAGGGAGAGTCCCTGGAAGACGAGGGCGGGGGAGTGAGGGAAGAGGCGCGCGAGGGATTGGAAGCGCTGGTGGATGGAGCGCTCGTCGGGGAGGGAGGCGTGAGTGTCATTCCACTCGACGA
>JAEMGR010000028.1 GCA_016458225.1 Myxococcaceae bacterium JPH2
TAAGGGACTCGGGGCCAAGGCCGAGGCCGCGACGCTGCGAATAGCAGGCGTCGCCCTGAAGGACAGCTTTCAACTCTACAACATAGAGGCTTCCCTTAGCGGAAACCTGCAACTTACCCTTCGTATGCACTGTCTTTAGCTTTTCCGGTGGCAATGTCGGAGGGGTCACACCCGTTCCCATCCCGAACACGGAAGTTAAGCCCTCCAGAGCCGATGGTACTCCGCGGGAAACCGCGTGGGAGAGTAGGTCGCTGCCGGATTCTTTTTGAGAAGCCCTCGTCGCCTTCATGGCGCCGGGGGCTTTTCCTTTTCTACCCCTGGATTCTCACAGCAGGCTTTTGCTTGAGTGGCACTTCCACCCTGAACCGGGAGTCCCTCGCATGAAGCTGCTGCGTCCCTGCGTTGGTGCACTGTTCACGCTCATCCTTGCTCTGGCTCCGGGCTCATCCGAGGCCTCGGCGGTGCGGGTAGGACTTGGCGCCGACTATTGGATCGACACGAGCGCGCTCTTCAGTTTCACCCTGGGCGTTGAGGGCCATGTCGCGGGGCCTCTGTCCGTGGGCGGGCGTGTTGGCGCGGTCCTCGTAACGGACGGCAACACGGTGGGCGTCCCCTTGGATGTCTATCTTCGCGCGACCATTGATCGCGTCTACCTCGAGGGCCTCGCCGGGCCGTGGATCTTCTTCGAAGGAGACACGTTTCGCGCGCACGGCGCGTTTGGATTTGGTCTCCAGGGCAAGGCCGCGAGCATTGGGGTCGAGGTGGGCTATCTCGATCCCAAGCCGACCATCGGCTTGAAGCTCGGCTACCGCTTCTAGCTGTGCTGGGCTCAGTAGTGCGGTGGACGCTCGTTGGCGCGTGCGTCCACCAGCCCCGGCTCCGCCTCCAGCTTGCGCTTCAAGATATCGACTTCCGCCCGGAGGCTGTCGATGAGCCGCTGCTGGGCATAGAGAACGTCACTCAGCTCCTGCAGGGTCTCCTGCTGCTGGGTGTACCGAATCTCAAGCTCGACGATGCGGTTCTCGTCCATGGGAGCATCCCCATACACCCAAGCCACCCCTGTCGTCCTCTTCCTCCTTGCGCGCGTGGTGACACATGAAAGCCTTGCAACACATTCAACGTGCGCAGGAGCTGCGAGCGCGAGCGCGCCTGGACCTGGCGGAGTCCGCGCTCAGTGATGCCATTGATGCCGCCGTTGCCGAGGAGGACCTCATCCTGCTCACTCGCGCCCGGTTCCACTTGGGGGCGCTGCTCTTCGAGCAGGAGCGCGATGATGAGGCGCTTCCCTATCTCAAGGCGGTGGTCCGCACCGAGCGCGTGGACGGCGCCGTCGACTCCGAGGTGAAAGAGGCCGCGCGGATGCTTCGCCAGATGCGTGGCGTTGACCCGGACTGACCACGACTCCGGTTGCCGCCATGGAGATGCAGAGGCGGCAGCCGGTTTACGTCACGGCAGCGTGCAGCTCGCCCGAATGGTGTCCATTCGCTGGGGGAATCGCCGCTCCAGGTCCATGCGAGACGTGCGCGCTGCCTCGATCTGCCCGGTCTTCAACTGAATGGCGCAGAGCGTGGCCAGCGGCTCCTGGTTGGAGATGTCCAAGCGGTCCGCCTGGCGAAGCGCGTCTTCGGCCGCGATCTCGTTGCCCAGTCGGAACCAGGCCAGGCCCAACTCGAAGTGGCCCTCGGCGAGCCTGGGGTCGCTCTGCACGGCTTCTTGCAGCAGCTTCACGGCGTCACGATCACGCCCTTCCTTCGCTCGAACCATGCCTTGCTCCACCAGGAGCCGTGCGTGGGTGAGCTTGCCGTCCAATGCTCGGAACACGGCCATCGCCTCTTCGGGCTTGCCCGTGCGGCTCAGCAACCGACCGTAGCGGAGCGCGAGGAAGGTGTCGGTGGGGGCCTGGTCATGCGCTCGCTGGAGCGCCTCCACGGCACCCTGCACGTCGCCGTTCTGCTCTCGCAGGTCCGCACGCAGAAGCAGGGGGCGGGGATCCGTCGGCGCGGCCTTCTCGGCTCGCTCCAGTGACTGATTCACGCAGCGCTCCATCCGCTCGACATCGCAGACTCGCGCCATCAAGAGCAGCGTCTCCAGGTCGCCCGGATGACGGCGGTCCGCTTCCTCGACGAGTTCATGCGCCTCGGCCGGCGCTCCGCTCAGCAGCAGCTCCGCGGCCTCTCGCAGGTTGGCGGGCGTCGACTTCTCGTTGTTCTTGAGCGGGAGCAGGAACCTCACGCGGTGGGCGGGGTCCGGGGTCGCTCGGGCGATGGCCAGCTCCTGCTCGGGCATGTTCCGAGGCAGCAGGAGCGGGATGATGTGGATCAGCACGGCCACCCCGCTGAGCGCCAGTACTCCTGGCAGCCCTGGGTCTCTCCAGCTCCGCCGCTGCCCAGTTCCCGTCTCGCCACGCGTCATCGGTCCATCACCCACGAACTCCTCCTGCTCTTCGCGCGTCTCGCTTCGCGGACGGCGCTATACCGCTCTCAGCTGGGCTCGCAGCCCCGAGGGCAGCTCCAGGCCACAGCTCCAGCACACCTCGAAGTTCCCCGGGTTCTCCTCGCGGCACTTCGGGCATGCGACCACGCGTTGCGCCGCGGCCTCGTTCTCGCGCAAGTCCTCGAGGACCTGCCGGGCCGTGTCGACTTCATGGGGCCACACCCACAGCTCCACCCATGCCTCGGTGCTTGGAATCTCGCCTACCAGTGGGGCCAGCGCCTCGCCGCGCAGCTCGACCGCCACCCCGGCCGATTCCAGCGCGCTGGCGATCAACCTCGCCTCTCCCACGGTGCGGTACACGGCGAGCTGCGCGCGCTTCATCGCCCCTGTGTCTCAGATGCGCGGGTCCCCAGCAACCATCACCCACCTCGTCACCCACGGTCTGCCTAATCGCTCATCGTGTCCGTGGTTTGTCTATCGTCGCCTGGCGCACATCCCGGATCGAATTCAATCGCTGGATTCACCGCTAAATCAGCTTGTCGATAAGATTCCGGCTCCCCCGCACCCACCGCCGCGATCCTCCACCGCGTCTGCCCTGGTGCTATTTGTATAGGGTTTGTTCATGGAGGCCTGACGCTCTCTATGTCCGCGCCTGCTCGCTCTGTTCGCGTTGCTCCCCCAGGTCGCGCTCGCTGGCTCTCACACGGCCTTGCCTTGGCGCTCACTGGAGCTGCCTTGGGTGTGCAGTGGGGGCTCGCAGCTACCCGTGTCTCTCCGCCCTTCTTGCTCTTCCTGGTCGCGGTCTCCCTCACGCGCCGATGGGCGGGCACCGGGCCCGCCTGGCTCGCGACGGGGGTGTCCGCGCTCCTGTCACTGGTCCTCACCATCCAGGAGCCCGCCACAGCGCAGTCGCACACCGAAGTGGGGGCCGGTCTCTTTCTCCTCCTCTGTGCGTTGATCGTCCACTGCCCGGAGAGGCGACCCTTGGCCGCGGAGTTCAGTGCACGGGCGGCGTCCTGGTCCGCGTCGCTCCTGCATGCCCTGCCGGATGCGTTCGTGGCGACCGACCTGGATGGCCGGGTGTGTGCCTTCAACCCCGCGGCCTCCCGACTCACGGGCTGGTCCGTGTCCAATGCCTTGGGGCAGCCGCTCCCTCGCGTTCTCCGCCTCATGCGGCAGGACACCCGCGAGCCCTTGGCTGATCTGCTCGGTGCCTCGGTGTGTTCAATGGGCGACAGTGTGTCGGTGCAGCCCTGTGTGCTGGAGCGCATGGATGGATCCGTCCTCTCCGTCGAAGTGAACCTCTCCCCAGCTCCGACCCGGACTGGCGCGATTCAGGGCGGCTGGCTTCTGTTGATACGGGATGCCTCGGGTCGTCATTGGCTGGAGGCCGAGCGGGCCCGATGGCTTGCCCGCGAGCATGCGCTGCTGCGGGAGGCCCAAGCGCAGTGTGCTCGTCAGGAGGCGATGCTCACCCAGGCGCCGCTGGCCCTCTTCACGTTCCGCGGCCCCGAGCATCGCTGCGAACACCTCAACCCCGCGGCGCATGCACTGCTTTCGGAGCGCTCGGTGCTCGGCCGCCCCGTGCGTGAGCTGCTTCCCGAAGGTGAGACCGTGCTGGTCCGGTGTCTCGACGACGTCTACCGCAGTGGCGAGCCCTTCGTGGCTCGCGAGGTGACGCTGGCGTTGGCGGCCCCTGGCACTGGCTGCGTGGAGTCACGCTCCTTCGCCCTCACTTGCCAGCCCTGGCACGACGCCCACCGAGCGCTCCAGGGGGTCATGTGCCTCGCGGTGGAGACCACGGATGCGGTTCGCGCGCGACGGGCAAGCGAGGTTCAGACCGAGGCGCTGCGCGCGGAGCTGGAGACCCGCGACGAGTTCCTGTCCATCGCGAGCCATGAGCTGAAGACGCCGCTCACGTCCTTGCAGCTTCAGCTGCAATTGCTCGCGCGGGCCGTGGCGGCGCGCGCTTCCGAGGGTGAGGGCTCGGCGCTTCCCGCACGGGTTCGTGCGGCGCAGCGGCAGGTGGCTCGGCTCGCGCTGCTCGTGGCGACCTTGCTGGACCTGTCGCGCATCCGTGCCGGACGATTGGAGCTCGAGCCCGAGCAGTTGGACCTCTCCGCGCTCGTGACGGATCTGGCGGCTCGCTGCCAGGAGGACGCCACCAGCGCGGGATGCCTTCTGCGCCTGCAGGTGACTCCGGGCGTGGTCGGGTTCTGGGATCGGCTGAAGCTGGAGCAGATCCTCACCAACCTCCTCTCCAATGCCTTCAAGTACGGCGCGGCCCATCCGGTGGAAGTCACCGTTGACCATGACGATGCCGGGGCCCGAGTCATCGTGCGAGACCATGGCATTGGCATCGACATGGAGCACCAGGCTCGAATCTTCGAGCGCTTCGAGCGCGCCGTGTTCGCGCGGGACTATGGCGGGGTCGGGCTTGGCTTGTGGATTTCCCGCAAGCTGGCGCGCTCGCTCGATGGAGACATCCGCGTCGAGAGCGTGCTTGGCGAGGGCTCCACCTTCATCGTTCACCTGCCGCTGCGTCCTCCGGCTTCCATCTCGGTGTGATGGGGCAGGCCGCCGCGCTTACTCTTCTTCGCGGAGTTGATGCGGCAGCACGGCGTGCGCGTGACGCGGGGCCCGGGTGTGCAGCTCCGCCGTGAGCAGGGCATCGAGTTCCGCGAGCAGGGCATCGAGGGGCGCTCCTGCTCCTCGTGCGGGGAGGCGCGCCGTGGTCAGGCGCACGCGTGGCAGTTCCTCGTCCTCGAAGGCCAGGGTCACCATCAGCCCGTCCGCCTCTCCTGGGGGTGGCGCGAGAGGCGTGGGCGCGGGGGCTTGACCTGCCTGCTCCACGAGGGGCAGCAAGCGGCGCGACTCCTCCGCGGTCAGGTCTCGCTCCACCAGGGACTCGCCTTGCTCCAGCACTCGCAGGTGTCGCAGGCCCTCCAGGCGCAGCGCCTGGGCGCCCGTGTTCGTCTTGCCACTGCGCTCGTACATCACCGTCCTCACGTGGTCGCGCCTCCTCGCGACACGAAGTAGGCACGCTTCGCGCGGCTGTGCATGGGGTTCCGCGCGAGCGACCGTTGCATGACAGTCCGGCGAGCCCCTCGGCCGAGTGCGCCCTCCCAGGTGCTTTTCTAGGTTGCCGACCTCCCGGGCAGTCTCGCTCGGGACCGGAGGTCATGACGATGAGCAAGGATTCTGGAAAGCCGACCAGCCCGAACGACCAGCGCTCCAACTCGAAGAACCCCAACAATGGAGCGCAGAAGGCGGCACAAGAGAATCGTGGCAATCAAATGAACCCGAACAACCCTCGCCACCCGTCGAACTCGCCGGGGGCGGGCGGGTCCGGCTCCCCGAGTCCGGGCGGTAGCGGCCACGGTGGCAACAAGAGCTGAGGCAGAGCGCGCGTCGCACGTCCCTTCGTGAGGGCGACGCGACACGCGACTCCCATCGAGTGCGTGAGGGAAGGCATTGGCTTCCCTCACCTCCAGGTACGGGCGACAGGCTTCAGCGTGCGCGTGGCGCGCACTCTCCCTCGCCGCGGTAGTGCCCCACGGTTCGAGCCAGCGCGCTGACGAAGTCCCGCAGGTTGTGCACGTTGGCCGCGCCGCCCGTGCCGTACTGGTTGGCGGGCAGCTCCGTCAGGTCCACGGCCGCGAGTTCCTCCAGCGTCACCTCGCCATCCGGTCCCACGATGCCCAGCTTGTCCGCGGCCGCGATGGCGTCGAAGCGCATCTTGGCGTCCGCCGACTGGAGGTCGTCGAAGAACAGGTGGTCGCCGTGGATGGTGAGCTGCACCGTCTCCGTGCCACCGCTGGGCACCGTCACGCCCTTGCCGACATCCGGGCTCTCGCAGTGCTCGTAGATGGTGTTGAGCGGGAAGCCCCAGCGGAACCGCTTCGTGGTCGAGCCCTTGGTGGCCACGCCCTCCACGTAGATGGACCAGCCTTCCTTCTTCATCTGCGCCACGTCCGCGGGGTCGGCGTTGGCCGCCGTGGCGTTCGACCAGGGCGCGATGGAGTACTGCACCTCGTCCCAGGTGTCCGAGGGCAGGTCCGTGAAGGCCGCGACCTCTACGGGGCCGGGCTTGTGCACGTCGAACACGCGCGCATCCGCGCGGTCCGCGGCCACTTCGCCGCCGTGCTTCGAGACCTTCAGCTCCCCGAGCGTCACCAGGAACTTGCTGTAGCGGATGCTCCATCCGTCCGAGAACGCGGAGGAGGGAATCTCCTTCTCGATGAAGTCCTCACCGTAGGTGGTGAACGAGACGTTGCCCGGGCTGCCGCTGCACGACACGAGCCCCAGGACCGACAGACCCAGCATCCACTTGTGCTTCATTGCGCTGCTCCTTCCACCCACGTCACGACGTAGGCGCTGGTGTCTTCCACGCCTCGGGTCAGCGCATTCTGCGCCTGACTCTCCGCGGGGAAGTGAGAAAGGCCATCCGGGCCCGCAGCGGCCACGGTGGCGAAGTCGATGCGGCCCAGCCATGTCTTCAGGTCCACCGCGATCCGCACTCGGCCACTTTCCTTCTTCATCGTGCGCTCGAAGCGGATTCCTTCGATGGCCTTGGGCAGGTCCACTGTCGCGTCGAAGCGCACACTGCCTCCATCCGCGTTGCGCGCTGTTCCGCGCACATGCACGGCGTGGCCCGTCAGCGCGCCTGTGGCATCGGTGGATGCGGTGGGCGGCGTGAGCGTCAGCTCCAGGGAGCCGTAGTCACCCGTCACCGCGTTGGCGTCTCCGAGCACCACGGGGCCCGAGAGGAGATCCACCGTGTGCGTGGTCAGCACCTCGCCCAGGGCATCCCCCGCGATGTAGTGGCCCGGGTGCGCGTTCGCGGTGCCGCCGATGAGCGAGTACCAGTCGAACCGCGGCGCTCGGCGCGAGATGAGGACTCGACCCTCGAAGAACCGGACGGGGCCCATGGAGACGAAGAGGGACTCGGGTGTGACGCTCCAGCCCTTCTCGTTGGGGCCCGTCATCGGGACCGCCATCACTTCCACGGGGAAGGTGAGGCGCTCCTCCGCGCTTCCGCAGCCCAGGCTCGTCAGCCCGAGGGCCAGCGCGCACGTTGCTTGTTGCCATCGCGTCACAGGTGCAACTCCAGGGTAAGCGAGGCCTCGCGTGGAGCCCCCGCGGTGAAATGTCTCGAAGGGACGAGGCTCGCGGGCGCGCTCGGGTCGAGGCGTGAGCTGTAGACGAACTCGCCGTCTCGCCACCGCGCGTCGAGCAGGTTCTTCACATCCAATCGCAAGCCCACGTCGTCACGCCGTACCGCGAGCAGCAGGTCCGCCAGGAAGACGGAGTGACTGCGCTCGTCGAAGGGCAGGGGACGTGGGCCGAGGAACGTCAGCCCCGTGCCCGCGAAGAAGGTTCCGTTCCACAGCGAGACGGGCCGCTCCCAGCCCACATCCGCTCGTGCGACGAACGGCGCGAAGTAGGGCAGCAGGGTCTTCGTCTTCGTGACGTAGGCATGGGCCACCGTGGCGCTGAGCGCGGCGGTGACTCCTGGGAGTGGACGGGCTTGCAGCGCGGCGGAGATTCCCGAGCGCAGGGTCTGTCCCGTGAAGACCGTGGTGCCCACGGTGTGGTCGAAGAAGAAGTCATCGGCCACCTGAGAGCCGAAGGCGCTGGCCTGCACGGAGAGGTGCTCGCCCTCGCGGCGCGCTCCCAGCTCCGCGCCGTGTACCGATACGAAGGGCGCTCGTTCTCCCTCGGCGAGGCTGCGCGCTTGGGGGGAGCGGAACCCATCGCCATAGCTGGCGAACAGGCCCCAGGTCTCCGAGATCGCGTACTCCAGCCCGGCCTTCGCTCCCACGTGCACGCCGAAGGCGCTGCGCGAATAGCCCTGTCCGTCATAGAAGCGCGGGTCTCGGAAGGCGAGCGCGTCGAAGACCTCCGCGCCCAGCGCGTCCGCGCGCCCGCCGAGCCGCAATGCCCACCGGCCCACGGAGAGTCGCCCCTCGGCGTAGCCCCAGACATCCGTCTGGGTGAAGTGCGCGTCGAGCTGGTCCTCGAAGAAGGTGCCGTCTGTCTCGCGGTAGCGACGCTGGGTTTGGGTCACGCTGTCGCGCCGCGTCCCGAGTCCCAATTCCAACGACGCGGGATGTCCCAGCACTTGCAGCGGACGCCGGTGCTCTACCTTCGCGCCCAACGTGGTGCCGTCGTTGGTTTGCTCCAGGCCGTCGCCGCGGTCATCCACGCGGAAGCCGGTGAAGTTGTTGCGCAGCCGCAGGTCCGAGAGGATTCCGAACACCTCCAGCTTCGTGCGCGCCGTGCCGTGTCGGGGCAGCTCGAGGCCCAGCAGGAGCTGGTGCCGCGACACCGTGCCGCCCTGCCGTGGCGTGGACGCGGCGAAGAAGGTGCTGCGGCCTTGTTCGTAATCGTCCTCTCGCACCACGCCCGGTGAGTCGAAGCGCGTGACGTAGCTGCCCACGACGGCGCGGGCTGTGAGTCCGGCTCCGAGGTTCGTGATGGCTTGGGCGAGGAGGGAGGCTCGGCCATGGCTGCGCTGGGGGCCGAAGCCGTCGGCCTGGCCCAGCTCCACCGCGGCGAAGGTTCCCGGGTCATCACCTGGGCGCACCGTCGCCACGAGTCGTCGCTGGCCGAACTGCCCCATGGTTCCGGCGAACCAGACTCCGGGCTCCTTTGCTCCCAGCTCCAGCTTCACCGTTCCGGCGACCGCGAAGTCTCCTTGGAACGCTCGATACGAGCCCTCGGTCACCTCCAGCGCCCTCACCACTTCCGGGATGATGAAGTTCGTGTCCGCGTAGCCGAGCGCGTGGATGTGACTGACTTCGTTTACCGGCAGCCCCGCCACGTTCAGCTCGACGTCTTGGCCGTGCAGCGCATCGAAGCCGCGCAGGAACAACTGCTGGGCCTTGCCCTCACCGCTGTGCTGCGAGGCGACGAGTCCCGGCACCACGCGCAGCACGTCCACCGCGTTCGTCCTGGGGGCCGCGTCCAGGACGTCCCGTTCCAGCGTGACTTCCGAGGCACTGCGTGGGGTGCGCGTGGCTCGAACCACCGTGGATTGCGTGGGCGGTGTCTCTGGGGGCGCATTGCTCGGTGCTGGGCCTTCTGCGGTGACGGGGGCTTGGACGCGCTCTGTCGCAGTGTCTGAGGTTGTCGTGGTCGCGGGCTCGGGCTCCGTGACCGTTCCAGGGCTCAACGCCGTGACTGGATTTGGGTTGCTGGGTTGCTTTTGTATCGCCGTGGCGTTTGTGCTCCCGGTCGCGACGACCTCTGTCGTGAGGACCTGGGACGGCGGCGCCGCTCCCTCTGGGGCGATGGCAGGCGCAATGAGGACACACGTCGACACGGAGAGGACGAGGAGGGACACGGGCGAGGGACCACGGCAGGAGGGCTCGGACGCGCCTCCGTCGCGCGCGTGAAGCACACGCGCACGGCGAGCCGCGCCCACGACGGCGCACCACGACGACTTCGCGCGAGGTCAATTCGCGCGGCCGCGTGGACGCAGGGGACGTGTCAGGACGAGCTGGGGGCTACGGGCCTTGCGGCATCGCCGTGGGACGCAGCTTCGTCCCTGGCGCATGGCCTGGCGCGTGCTGGCGCTCGACAGCCCAGGAGACCCACTGCACCGCGGGCGGGGGCGGCGCGCTCCAAGTCGTCGCCACGGCCAACAGGTGTTCAACCGAGCCGCTCGGGTGCTGATGCGCGTGCGACGCGGGCCGCTTCTTTCCTGGCGTGGCGTCGCCAGGCTCGTTCGGGTGGGTGTGTTCGCCCGGGCCGTGCCCGTGGACGTGCGCCGCACCGCCTCCCAATCCGCCCCCGTGGCCCACCACCGCGTGGACCACCGGCGCGACCAACAGGCCGTACACCAGGACCATCAGGCCCAGGCACGCCAGATCGCGTCGGTCTCGAGGGTCCAGCACTTCGGCTCACTCAGGTCGGGGAAGGGGAGGGGCGCCGTGCCTAGCCTGTCCCTCGCTCGACACACAAGCCCTGCATCCCCTGGGTGCCGGACAATCCATACTCCCCGTCGGGTCCCTTGCCCCGTAGACCTCTTGACGCAGCGCAGCGGATTCCACTGTCTTGGCAGACTTCTCGCCATAAACTCACGCCGTGCGCTCTGAATCTGCCGCCCTCCTCCAGCCCCCCCTGTCCGAAGGTGCCGTGCCGGTTGCTCCCCCTCCTCGCGCGGAGCGTCTGCGCGCACTGGCCGCGCAGGAGTTCGATGTCCTCATCATCGGGGGCGGCGTGGTGGGCGCGGGCTCGGCTCGGGACGCGGCCCTTCGCGGGCTGCGCGTGGCCCTGGTGGAGCGCGAGGATTTCGCCAGTGGAACGTCCAGCCGCTCGTCGCGACTCATCCACGGCGGCCTGCGCTACCTGGAGCACGGCCACCTGGGGCTCGTGTTCGAGTCGAGCATCGAGCGGCAGCGGCTCTTGAAGCTCGCGCCGCACCTGGTCCGCCCGCTCGCGTTCGTGTGGCCTGTCTATGCGGGTGCTCGCGTTCCGCGCTGGAAGCTCAACGCGGGGCTGATGCTCTATGACGCCCTGGCCCTGTTCCGGAACGTGAAGGGCTACCGGCGCCTCAGTCTTCCGCAGATGAAGGAGGCCGAGCCCGGGCTGCGTACCGACGGTCTCAAGGGTGGAGCGCGCTACTACGACGCGGCCACGGACGATGCGCGGCTCACGCTGGCCAATGCCCTGGGCGCGAGCGCGGCGGGCGCGGTGGTGGTCAACCATGCCTCCGTGCAGCGGCTCGTGATGGAGGATGGCAAGGCACGCGGCGCGGTGGTGCGTGATGCGCTCACGGGCCAGGAGCTCACGGTGCGCGCGCGGGCCATCGTCAACGCGACAGGGCCATGGAGCGATGAGGTCCGGCGCCTGGAGTCCTCGGCCGCGGGCGGTGCCACGGTGCGTGGCAGCAAGGGCGTTCACCTCGCGGTCCCTCGCGAGCGCCTGGGCAATCGCGACGCGCTCACGGTGCTTTCGCCGGTGGATGGGCGGGTGATGTTCATCCTCCCCGCGGGGCCCTTCGCCATCATCGGCACGACCGAGACGTCCACCCATGCGCACCCGGCCGAAGTGCGCGCGAGTGAGGCGGATGTGACCTACCTGCTGAACTCGGCGAATGCCTTCTTCCCCGAGGCGCACCTCACCCGTGAAGACGTGGTGAGCGCGTGGGCGGGGATCCGTCCCCTCGTGGCGCGCGGCTATCACGGGGGCGACTCCGATGCGGGCAGCGCCAGCCGAGAGCACGCCATCGACGTGAGCCCCTCGGGCGTGCTGGCCATCAGTGGCGGCAAGCTCACCACCTTCCGGGTCATGGCTCGCGACGTGGTCAACGCGGTGGAGCGACATCTGGGCCTGGCGCACCGCAAGCCCGTCACCGAGTCCCTGCCGCTGCCGGGCGGTGACATCGCCGACCTGGACGCGGAGCTGGAGGCGGCACGCCAGGAGACGGGTGACGCGGCGACGGCCGTGCACTTCGTGCAAGCCTATGGAAGCGCATGGCGTCACGTCTGGGCGCTCACCCGAGCGCAAGAGGCACTCGCCCGACCGCTCGCCGAGGGGCTGCCTTATCGATGCGCCGAGGTCACCTGGGGCGTGTCACACGAGCTGGTGCTGACCCTGTCCGACTTGTTGACCCGTCGCCTCAAGGTTGCCTTCGAGACGCGGGATCAGGGGCGGCAGGCCGCGCGCGTGGCGGCGAGCGTCATGGCCCCGTTGCTGGGATGGGATGCGGCGGAGCAGGAGCGCCAGCTCGCGGTCTACGACGCGGATGTCCAGCGCGTCTTTGGTGTGGACCCGGCGGAGACCTGACGCCACACGTCGTCCTCACGTCACACGTCCGACGTCCGACGTCTGCCCACCCGAGCGGGGCGGACGAGTCGGAAGGCGGACAGCTCTTCGAGCAGCCTCTGGGCGGCCGTGCTTAACTTCGCGGTGGGAACGGGAAGGGTCGGCGATCCGTTCCCCCGGCCGCGTTCATGGGTCGGCGGCCATGGCAACCCGTGGCCTGGGCGCGTGCGTGAAGGAGAAGCGACGATATGAAGCGTTGGCTTTGGCTCGGGTTGTTCGGACTCATCGCTTGCAAAGACAAGCCTCCCCCCACGCAGGCGGCGCAGGTTTGCCCCGGAACCAGTGAGGAGTCCCTGCCTTCCACCGCGGAGGCGGCACTCACCCAGGCCACCGAGGACGTGCTCGTCACCTTCAAGCCGCGCGCGTCCGCGATGAGCGCGGCGGCGGCGACGACGGACTTCGCCGCGGGACTCGAGCGCTCGGGCGCCATCGTCAAACATCGCTTCCCTCGGCTGCGCACGGTGTCCGCGCGCATGACTCCCGCCGCGCTCGCCGCGCTGAAGAACAACCCCGACGTGGAGTCGGTGGAGCCCAACCGTCCGGTGCACGCGCTGGGACTGTCGCCGGGGCTGCCGCCCACCTCGTTGATGGGCGTGACGACCCGGAACTCGGTGGGGCACGTGGGCGAGTACACCGAGGGCCTGAAGATGGTGCAGGCCCCTCAGGTGTGGGACGCGAACAATGACGGCGTGTTCGATGATGGCCGGCCCACGGGCGCGGGCATCACCGTGTGCGTCATCGACAGCGGCTGGGACAATCGCCAGCCGGAGCTGCAGGCCGCGTACGTGGGCGGCAAGGACTTCGTCGACAACGACGACAATCCGCTGGACCAGAAGGTGGACGTGACGGGAACGGTGACGTGGGGCGGTGGGCACGGCACGCACGTCGCGGGCACCATCGCGGCGCAGCTCGCCGCGGGCGGACACGTGCTTCCGGGGCAGGACCCCAACGGCGTGGTGGGCGTGGCGCCGGGCGTGTCCCTGCTCGTCGCTCGCGTGCTGGATGTGAAGGGCAATGGCAGCACGGCGGACGTCATCGCGGCGGTGCAGTGGTGTCATGATCAGCACGCGAACATCGCCTCGCTGTCGCTGGGCTCGCCCGAGCCGTCCGACAAGGAGAAGGCCGTGTTCGAGGCGGTGTGGGAGGGCGGCAAGGGAATGCTGTCCATCGCGGCCAGCGGCAACGCCGGGTCGGATGACCCTGCTCAGTCTCAGCCCATCTCCTATCCGGCCGCGTATGACACGGTGATGGCCGTGGGCGCGGTGGACATGACGGGCAAGCACGCGAGCTTCTCGCAGTACGGCCCGCAGCTCTCCGTGGTGGGGCCGGGCGTCAACGTGCTCAGCTCCGTCATCATCGACTCGGCGTCGTATGCGGACATCGCGTCCGGCGGCGCGCGCTTCCCGTCCACGCCGCTGGAGTACACGGGCGTGGGCTCGTACACGGGCCGGCTGGTGAACTGCGGCGTGGGTGACAGCATCCACGCGTGTGGCACCGAGGCCACCTGTGATGGCTTCGTCGCGTACGTGGACCGTGGCGGCGGCGTCTTCTTCGAGGACAAGGCGCGCAATGCCATCCAGGCGGGCGCGCACGCGGTCATCATCGGCAACAACGATGGGGATGATGGCGCGGGCAACTTCACGCTCACCAATCCTTCGCGCATCTGGGTCCCGACGTCCTCGGTCTCGCTCGCCTCGGCCCAGACCATCAAGGGGCTCTTCGGCCAGCAGGTGACGGTGGACATCAACGGCGTGGACTACCAGCGCGAGACGGGCACCTCCATGGCCACCCCGCACGTGTCCGGCGTGGCCGCGCTGGTGTGGAGTTCGCGCCCGAGCCTCACCGCGCAGCAGGTGCGGACCGTGCTGGAGAACTCGGCGAAGCGAGACGACTCGCCGGGCGTTCCCCTGCATGACGACAAGTTCGGCTGGGGCCTCGTCCAGGCGCTCGACGCCATCAACAAGGCCGCCGCGCTTCCCGCCTCCACGCCGTGAGCCGAGGGGCGTGATAAGCCCCACGGTTTTGCATCAGGAGAGCCCTCGGTCCTCAGGCAGGACCGGGGGCTTTCTCATGTCCGGGCGTGCTCAGCGCGCAATCGACAGCGCCACGGGCGTGGCCACGAGGCATGCCCCCACGCGCGCCTCAAGGGCAGCCACGGCCTCACGCGTGGGATCCACGCAGGTCTCCCCCGAGGAGGAGACGGACCAGGCATCGAGTCCCCAAGCGTCCTCGGTCGGAGCCTGAGGGAGCTGCTGGGTCACGTTGAAGACGATGAAGAGCAGGGCGGCAATGGCCCCCAGCGCCATCTTGCCTTGGTGAGACCAGCGGCCCTGGGTCCGGGCTCGCAGGGCGCGCGCGGATGCGAGCCGGGTCTCCAGCGCGGAGAAGTCGAGCGCGCGGCGTTGCGGTGTGCGGCGCGCGCGCTGGGCCATCCACCCGCGCTCCAGCTTCAGCCAGGCCATCGACTGGGTGCAGGCGGCGCAGCCGTCCACATGGCGCTGGACGCGCTCGGCCTCGTCGAAGGGCAGCTCGCCCGCGAGCAGGGCCTCCAGCGGATGTTCAGGACAAGGGGCGCTCATGAATGACCTCCGACGTGGCCCGCCAGCCGCTCGCGCAGTCGCAGGCGCGCGCGGTGAATCTCGTTCTTCACCTTGGGCAGCGACCAGCCCATCACCGAGGCGATCTCCTCGTAGGGCAGGCCATGGTCGATGCGCAGCAACAGCGCCGCGCGTCGCTCCTCGCGCAGCGCGCCCAGGGCCTCGGCCAGCAGGCCCTCCAGCTCCCGGTCCAGCAGCAGGTCCTCCGGCGAGGGCGTGGGCAGCATCGCCTCCACCTGACCCTCGTGGGCCTCGTCGTCCACGTCCACGTGGGTCACGCCCCGCCGCCGCCGCGCCTCCAGGTACACGTTGCGCGCGATGCCCAACAGCCACGCGCCCAACCGGTCCCCATCGCGCAGCGCCGACAGCCGGCCATGGGCCCTCACGAAGGTCTCTTGCGTGGCCTCATCCGCCGCCGCCTCGTCGCGCAGCAAGTCGCGCAGGAAGCGCCAGACAGCGGGGGCGTGCCGCTCGAACAGGGTTCGAAAGGCGGCGGGGTCTCCGGCGCGCGCTCGACGCAGCAGCGTGGATTCCCGGTCCGTGTCGGACGGAATCACACCCACCATCGCCATCTTCACCGCGGAAAGGAATGCCACGTCCCACCGTGACATGAACGGACCGGTGGTTTCACCGGCCCCCGATTTTCTTTCCCCATGGGTGATTTCCTGGCGCTACCGCGCGGCGGAGAGGCCTGCCTTGCGCAGCTCGTCATCGATGATGCGGCGGAAGTGGTCAATGGGCTCGGCTCCCACCACGGGGCGCCCGTTGATGAAGAAGGTGGGCGTGGCGCCAGCGCCAATCTTGAGGCCCTCGGCCATGTCCGCCGCGATGCGCGCGTCGTTCTTGCCTGTGTCGAGCGCGGTGCGGAAGGACTTCATGTCCAGCCCCAGGCTCTGGGCGTAGCCCTCCAGCGAGGCTCGGTCCAGCGCGCGCTGGTTGCTGAAGAGCAGGTCGTGCATCTCCCAGAACTTGCCCTGCTCGTGCGCGGCCAGCGCGGCGGAGGCGGCCAGCTTCGCGTGCGGGTGCATGGCCAGCGGCTGCTGCTTGAAGGCCACGCGCAGCCGGCCCGCGTACTCCTGCTCCAGCGTCTTCAGCGTGGGCACGGCCCGGCTGCAGAAGGGGCACTCGAAGTCGGAGTAGGCCACCAGCGTGACAGGGGCGTTGGCGGGGCCTCGCGAGGGCGCGGTGCCCACCTCGACCTTCTGCGCTGGCAACTCCTGGGCGGGGGGCGGGGAGGCCCGGGCGGGAGCGGCCTCCTGTCCTCGCGCGAGGATGTTCGCGTACACGTCCTCCGCACGGGTGCCCGCCTTCACCTGGGCGCGCGCCTTCCCCAGCTCCTCCTCCACGAGGGCGGAGAACTGCTCCAGCGGCAGCGCGCCCGACAGGAAGCGCCCGTTGATGAAGAAGCCCGGCGTGCCCGGGGCGCCCAGCCTCAGCGCGAGCGCCGAGTCCTGGCGGATCCGCTCGGCCAGCTTCGGGCTCGACAGGTCCTGCTTCCAGCGCGCCACGTCCAGGCCCAGCTCGCGCGCGTGGCGCTCCAGGTCCGCGTCCTCCAACTGCTTCGGCGCATCGAAGAGGCGCTCGTGCATCTCCCAGAACTTGCCCTGCTCTCCCGCGGCGAGCGCCGCGAGGGCCGCGGGCAGGGCGCGCGCGTGCAGCTCCAGCGGGTGGTGCTTCATCACCACGCGCAGGTCGCGGCCAAAGCGCGCTTGGAGCTGCCGCACGGTCGCGTTCGCGCGCGAGCAGTACGGACACTGGTAGTCGGAGAACTCGACGAGGGTGACGAGCGCGTCCTCGTCTCCCTTCACGAAGGAGCCCTCCACCGGGACGCGGAACACGGTGGGATTCACCGGCGCGCCACGCGGTGCCGCGCTCGGCTTCGGTGCGACCGCGATGGCGGCCTCGCTCGAGCCGCTGACCCGGCCACCCACGGCTCCCAGCACCAGTCCCACGATGAGGCTCACCCAGACACTCGGCTTGGACACGGACTCCTCCAGTGCGCGCGGTGGCGCGTGTGGACAGTTGCTCGTCGTGCCCGGTGAGTGACTCGCGCGGGGCCGGAGTTTCAGCGCGCCGTGCATCGCGATTCGAAAAAGTCCGGATGGCAAGGGTGACCCTCCGAGCGGCGGACCCCGTGGTTCCCAGTGCGGTGGTTCCCGGGCGTCGCGCACGCAGCTTTCAAAGGCTGGAAGGAGGACGCCACGCATGCGACGCAACATCTGGGCGGGGCTGGGCATCGCGGGGCTCGCGCTCGTGATGATGTGTGCGGGTGCGCAGCGAGCCCGCGGCTCGTCGCCTGCTCCGCGCGCGGTGCCTCGCCTGGCGCTCGCGCAGTCGGGAGGGAACTCCTCGGAGCCCTCCACCGCTCAGGCTCCCACGAACGCGCAGACTGGAAGCGCGCCTCCTGGCGCGTCCGGCTCGCCCGCCACTCAAGGGGAGCCGTCGCCGCTGGGGGCGTCGGGGACGTCGCGCGCGGGCAGCGCGTCTCCTCCATCGCAGGGCGTGGGTGGCGCGGGCTCTCCGCCAGCGTCGGGAAGTGAGCAGGGCACTCCGCCCGCGTCTCCGCCACAGCAGGGAACTTCGACGGGCGCTCCTCAGGCCGCCCCCTCAGAGCCAGGGACGGGCTCCGCGGCCCTGCCCCCGGTCCCGCCCACCGCCACTGGCGGCGGCGGCTATGCGGTGGTGGAGGCAGTTTTCACTGGCACGGTGCGCTCGGTGTCCGCGCAGGAGGTCGTCATCGAGGACGCGGGGACGCGCTTGCCCATGGGCGTGTGGCCCGACACCCGCATCCTCCGGGGTGGCCAGAGCATCGAGGTTCAACAGTTGAAAGTGGGCGAGCAGGTGCGCGCGGTGGTGAATCTAGTCGGGCACAATCAGACGGAGGAGATCGCTGTCCTGCCTCGCCCTCCGCCGAAGCGCTCGGAGCGGTGAGTCCCAGGCGCGCCACGTCAGCCGCACGATTCATGCACGTCCCAGCGTCGGAGGATCCCTTCATGACGGCGTATGACAAGTACCGTGCACTCTTGCGCAAGCTCGTGCTCGTGCGAGCGCAACATCCCGGGCGTGACTCTCCCGAGGAGGACACCCTGCTGGACGCGATGGATGAGGTCTGGTGGGAGATGTCCGGAGCGGAGCGCTCGGCGCTCGATGAAGAGCGGGCTCGCGCGCTCGGGTCCCTGCCTCCCCGCGCCGAGCCCTTCGCACCCTCGCAGCACTGAGGCAGGCTGCTCACTTCCGTCTTACTTCCGTGACGAGGTGAGCGGGGTCGACCGTCCCCGTCCGAGCCCCGGGGACGCCGCGACCGCGGAGGACCTTCCGCGCTTGAGCCAGACCGCTCGCGAGTAGTCCGCCACCGCGGCAAGCGACAGCAACCCGATGAGGGCCACGAGCGGTCGCACCGCGGGGGGGAAGAGCAGCACGCACAAGAGCGTGATGATCTGCAGCACCGTGACGGCCTTGCCGAGCGCGCGGGCCTTCAGCTCCACCGCTCGCAAGTCCGGACGCACGGTTGCCACGAGGAAGCCCACGGCCGTGCCCACGTCGCGCACGAGCAGGAGCGCCAGCTCGACGGGCTCCAGCAAGCCATCCAGCAGGCAGACGACCAGGGCCGTCACCATGAAGGCGCGATCCGCCACGGGGTCGATGATGGCGCCCCAGCGCGTGGCGAGTCCTTTGTTGCGGGCAATCCAGCCGTCGAGGACATCCGTGGCGGCGGCGAGGAGGACGAGCCCCGCGCGCAGCCACGCATCCTGCGTGACGATGAACGCCGCCGCGAGCGGGATGCGAGACAGCGACAGGGTGTTGAGGAGCGTGAGTCTCGCCAGTCGGCGCATGACTCAGAAAAGGTAGTGCGCGCCGCTCCATGCGCACGTACGCACGTACGTGAGCGTTCAGCGAAGGACGCCGAGACATTCCCGCGCCCGAGCGGGGCTGCCGCCGCGCGCACTCTTGCTTCCTGTCATCGCGCCCGTCGACGTGGGCACCCGAGCCCGCCAGAATCCATCGCGTCAGCCGCGCGCACCGCTTTGGTCGCGATGCCTGGAGCCTTCGTCCGTGCCCCTCTCTTCTCCGCGCCGTTCCGCTTCGCTGTCCGCCCCCTGGCTCCGAGGCGCGGCCCGACGGCTGTCCCGTCTTGGACTCGTGGTGCTCTGCGCGACGGGCGCGACCGCTCATGCCGGTGCGGAGGACGTCGTGCCCCGCGCGCCGACTCGAGATGAGCGCGCGCGCTATCCCTGGCTGATCGCCGACGTGGCCGTGCGACCGTTGGATGCGGCCATCGCTCCACCCGAGGGCTACACGCGGGTGGCGGTGGAGCCGGGCTCGTTCGGCGCATGGCTGCGAGGGTTGCCCTTGCGGCCGGCTGGCACACCGGCGCGCGACTTCCGAGGCGGGCGCGTGCTCGCGGGAGATGATGCGCGGCTGGCGGCGGTGGCCGAGCTGGACGTGGGCACCGCGAACCTCCAGCAGTGCGCCGACTCCATCATCCGCCTTCATGCCGAGTGGCGCTGGGCGTCGGGCCACTCGGAGCAGATCGCCTATCGCTTCACCAGTGGACATCTGGCGTCGTGGCCTCGGTACGCGGCGGGCGACCGGGCCCGGGTCGCGGGCGCGAAGGTGACGTGGGTCCCTGGCGCGGCGGCGGATGCGTCCCGCTCCACGTTCCGTTCGTATCTGGACCTGGTCTTCACCTACGCGGGCACGCTGTCGCTTCAGGGCGAGAAGGCGCGGCCTTCGCGCGCGGACGTTCGCCCGGGGGACTTCTTCGTCCTCGGTGGCAGTCCGGGGCACGCGGTGTTGGTGCTGGACGTGGCGGTCAACGCCAAGGGCGAGCGCGTGGCGCTGCTCGGCCAGGGCTTCATTCCCGCGCAGGACTTCCAGGTGCTCTCGCCGGGGCCCGGCGGCCCGTGGTTCTCCCTGTCAGGCGACACGGTGGCCACGCCGTTCTGGGCGCCGTTCCCGTGGTCCTCGCTGCGGCGGATGCCGTCTCCCTGAGCGACGCGCTCAGTGTCCAGCGGCATCCACCTCCGCCCACAGGCTGTGTCCTTCCAGGACCGCGTTGAGCGGCGCGCGCCGCTCGGAGACGCGCAGGAGCACGGCGGCCAGCTCGTCCAGGTGGATGGGGCGCAGGCTGCGCAGCAAGGGCAGGCGGGTGATGGTCCGCAGGCCAGGGATGGGGCGGTGGTACTCGCCCTCGAAGGCCGGTGGCCGCAGCACCGTGTAGTCCAGCCCGCTCTCGCGCACGAGTCGCTCGGCCTCCACCTTGGCCTTGAGGTACGCGCCCACGGGCCGGCCCGCGCCCATGGCGCTGAGCAGGACGAAGTGGTCCACGCCCGCCTGCTTCGCCGCCGTCACGAGCTGCCGCGTGGTGCCGATGTCGCTGGTCTCGTAGGTGTCGCCCGTGGAGAAGCGCTTGCGCATGGTGCCGATGAGCTGGAGCACCGTGGTGCAGCCGCGCATGGCCTCCACCAGCGCGGGCGTGTCCGACAGCTCCAGCACGGCCTTGCGAGGCCAGTCGCGCACGCGCTCGGTGTCCGCGCTCTGGGGCCGCACATGCGCCACCACGGGCACGTCGCGCGCGAGCGCCTGTCGCATCACCGTGCGGCCCGTGGCTCCAGTGGCACCGGCGATGAACAGCTGACGAAGAGGCGTGCTCATGAGACCTCGCGGCGAAGGGGACGCTCGCTTCTCAGCACAGCCGGGACGCGCTGCCCAGAGGGAGACCCGTGGAAAGGGGCCCTGGCGGAACGGAGCGTTGTCCCACGGGCTCTCGTTCGGAACGGAGCCGGCGGTTACATCCCGACGTACCACCCGAGGCCCGAGCGGGCTCACGAGGCCCGAGCGGGGCCTCACAAGCAAGGAGGACGTCGCCATGTCAGGGAGTGTCATCGAGCTGGGAGACGCGGAGTTCGCGCGCGAGGTGCTCGAGTCGAAGGAGCCGGTGCTGGTGGACTTCACCGCCACGTGGTGCCCGCCGTGCCGGGTCCTCGCTCCAGTCATCGAATCCGTGGCCAAGGACTACGAGGGCAAGCTGAAGGTGGCGAAGCTGAACGTGGACGACCACCAGGCCACACCGCAGCAGTTCGGCATTCGCGCGATGCCCACGCTCCTGTTCTTCAAGGACGGCAAGGTGGCGGGGCAGATTGTCGGCGCGGTGCCGCGCACGCGAATCGAGCAGACGCTGCGCGAGATTCTGTGAAGCCCTCGCGGCGGGCCGAGTGACACCTGCTCGGTCCGTCGCGCGGCTTTGTTGCGGCGAGCGCCCGGTGTGCAAGGCGCGCCTTCGTCATGGGGGTGGAGGGCCCCCGTCGCGTCGAGGCGCCCGCCGCCGGCGAGACTCGCCGGTGTCACGCAGTCGACCTGCACCGTCACATGCATCGTGTGCAGTTCGCGTCCGCACCGTGACTCGCGGTCCGAGCGCTTCTCGATGTCTCGGATGATGATGGGCTTTGAGTCGCCCTGTAAGCCACGCTCCGGGTGAACCACCTGATGGTTCCTCTCGCGCACCGTGACTCGCTTGCCCTGCGGGGTAATCAAGTTCCTTGGTGTCGTCAGTGAAAGCGAGACTTGCTGAGTTTGTGTTTCCGGGCCCCCGCGTTTCCCTGCTCCCGCTATCATCCCGGCGGGCGGCCCCCCCTCCTCCATGCGTCCCAGCTCCCTTGAAACACAGCCCCGGGTGGAAGACCTGGGTGTTGGTCCGTCCGCCGACGCGGACGTGGTCGGTCGGCGCTACCGAGTCCTCGACTTCCTGGGCCGTGGTGGCGCCGGCACTGTGTGGCGCGCGCAGGACCTGCTCGCGGGCCCGGTGGCCATCAAGCGCCTGCACCAGACAGTGACGGACCTGGCGCGCAAGCCGGGAGAGGGGACGCCGGGCTCGTCCGCGACGCAGGGACTCGCGCTGACCTTGGCGCATGAGTTCCAGACGCTCGCGTCGCTGCGGCATCCGCACGTCATCAGCGTGCTGGACTACGGCTTCGACGCCGAGCGCAGGCCCTACCTCACGATGGACCTGCTGGAGGACGCGAGCACGCTGGTGAGCGCGGGCACGTCGCAGCCGCTGGAGGTGCAGGTCGGGTTGTTGGTGCAGACGCTCCAGGCGCTCGCGTACCTGCACCGGCGCGGCATCATCCACCGCGACCTCAAGCCCGGGAACGTCCTGGTGGTGCGCGGGCAGGTGAAGGTGTTGGACTTCGGTCTCGCCGTCGCGCGCGAGCATGCGCTCCAGGCCGCGCCCGCGGGCACGCCCGGCTATCTCGCGCCGGAGCTGTTCGAGGGACAGCCTCCCTCCGAAGTGACGGACCTCTTCGGCTTCGGCGCCATGGCCTGCCAGATGTTCTTCGGGCGGCTCCCTTTCGCGGGGCAGGTGCCCGCGCCCGCGGACTTTCCTCCTGGCCTCAAGGCCGTGCTGGAGCGGCTGGTGTCACCGGATGCCCAGCGCCGTCCGCGCAACGCGTCCGAGGTCATCGCCGCGCTGTGCGCCGCCACGGGAGAGCCAGAGCCCTCCGAGTCCGCCGCGATGCGCGAGAGCTTCCTCCAGGCCGCGCGCTACGTGGGCCGAGAGCGCGAGCAGGGGCGGCTCGCCGAGGTCCTCACGGGGGCGCTGAAGGGCAAGGGCGCCGGGTGGCTGGTGGCGGGCGAGAGCGGCGTGGGCAAGTCGCGCTTGCTGGAGGAGCTGCGGGCGCTGGCGTTGGTGCGCGGCGCCGTGGTGCTGCGCGGGCAGGCGGTGGGCGCGGGCGGCGGTCCCTATCAGGAATGGCGCGCGGTGCTGCGCTGGCTGCCCATCCTCACCGAGCTGACGGATCGCGAGGCCAGCGTCCTCAGTCCGTTGGTGCCGGACATCGACGTGCTGCTCGGGAGGCCGGTGTCGCGCCCCGCCGAGCTGGGCGCGGAGATGGCCCAGGCTCGACTCCTCCAGGTGTTGGAGGACGTGTTCGCGCGGCTGGAGCAGCCCACCGTCGTCATCCTCGAGGACCTGCATCAGGCGCGCGCGGAGTCGCTGCACCTGCTCGCGCGATTGACGGCGCGAGCCACGCGGCTGCCGCTGCTGCTCTTGGGCAGCTTCCGCGACGACGAGGCTCGGCAGCTCCCCGCCACGCTGCCCGGCATGCAGGTGCTTCGCCTGCCTCGGTTGGAGGCGCAGGACATCGCGATGCTGGGCGAGTCCATGATTGGTCCCGCGGGCCGCGAGCCGAACGTGGTGTCGCTGCTGCTGCGCGAGACGGAGGGCAATCCGTTCTTCCTCGTGGAGGTGGTGCGGACGCTCGCGGAGGAGGCGGGCGGGTTGGACCGGCTGGGCTCCATGACGCTGCCCGCGCGCGTGTCCGCGGGAGGCATGGGGCGGCTGGTGCGGCGCCGGTTGGAGAAGGTGCCCCCCGAGGCGCGCGACCTGCTCAACGTGGCCGCCATCATCGGGCGGCAGCTCGACGTGGCGCTGCTGCGAGAGGCCTCGCCGGGGCTGGACGTGGAGCGGTGGCTGACGGACTGCGCGGCCGCGTCGGTGCTCGACGTGGCGGATGGTCGGTGGCGCTTCGCGCACGACAAGCTGCGGGAGCGCGTGCTGGAGGACCTGCCTCGCGAGGAGCGGCCCTCGCTCCACCGCCGCGCCGCCATGGCGCTGGAGTGCGCGCACCCCGAGGGCTCCGAGTGGACGGCCGCGCTCGCGCATCACTGGGGCGCCGCGGGGGACCTCGCTCGCGAGGCGGTGTACTCGCAGCGGGCGGGAGAAGAGGCGCTCAAGGTCGGCGCGTGTCGCGAGGCGCTTCCGTTCCTGGCGCGAGCCGGCGAGTGCGTGGCCATCTTGCATGGGAGCGACGCGACCCGACTGGGGCTCGTGGAGGCGCTGCAGGCGGAGGCGCGCTTCCAGCTCGGCGAGATGGAGGCGTTCCGCGCGCATGCCGAGCGGGCCCTGCGCCACTTCGGGTGGCCCGTGCCGTCGAGCCGGTTGGGCTGGGGACTGAGCACGTTGGGACAGGTGGTGTCGCGGCTGGCGCAGAGCGCGCGGCCGGATGTCTTCGTGGACGACTCGGACGAGCGCCGCGAGGTGCGCCGCGTGGCGGGGCGTCTGCTCATGCGGCTGACGGATGCGTTCATCTACGCGCAGGAGGCGCTGCCGGTGCTGTGGACGGGCCTGCGCACATTGAACCTGTGCGAGCCCGCGGGCCCCACGCCCGAGCTGGCGCGCGGCTACACGAACATGGCGGTGGTGGCCGGCACGGTGCCGGTGCGCGTGGTGGCGGATGCGTGGGCGAAGCGCGCGCGTGAGGTGGCCGAGCGCGTGGGCGAGCCCTCCGACCTGGCCTACGTGCTCAATCGCAATGCCGTGTACGGCGCGTACATGGCGCGCTGGGCTGACGTGGAGGCCTCGCTGGAGCGAGCGATGACGCTCGTCGATTCCGTGGGGGACTTCCGCCTCGCGGAGGAGTGCCGCGCGCTGCGCGTGGTGTCGCTCTGCTACCAGGGCCACTTCGCCCCCGGCCTTCCGTTGCTGGATTGGATGGAGGCGTCCGCGCGCCGCCGAGGCGCCGTGCAGACGCAGCAGTGGGTGCCGCAGATTCGCGCGCACTGCTTCGTGCGGCTGGGGCGCGACGCGGAAGTCCTCTCCATGCTGCAGCCGACGCTCGCCTGGACGGACCAGGAGGGCAGCGCCGTGGACGTGGTGGTGGTGAACGCGGCGTTCGCGCTGGCGTGTCTCCACGTGGGCGACCTGACGGGCGCGCGGCAGGCCGCGGAGAAGTCGCTGGTCCGGTTGGCGGCGGGCAAGCCCGTGGCGCACTTCGCTCAGCTGGGTGCCACGGCCGTGGCCGAGGTCTTCTTGACGCTGTGGGAGAAGTCCGAGGGTGCGCCCCCGGCCGAGCGGGCCGCGTTGGCGCGCAGCGCTCGCTCCGCGTGCAAGGTGATGGCGGCCTTCGCCAAGGTGTTTCCGTTCAGCCAGTCCGCGGCGTCGCGGTGGCGTGCGACGGAGCAGGGGTTGTCGGGCCAGGCCGCGAAGGCTCGGGCGGGCTGGGAGCGCGCCATCCGGGAGGCGCAGCAGCTGGCGCTTCCCTATGACGAGGGGCGCGCGTGTCTGGAGTTGGGCCGGCACCTTCCGGAGACGGATGGCGCGCGGCGAGTGCATTTGACTCGGGCCGTGGAGCTGTTGTCGCCTCTGGGCGCGGCGCTGGACGTGGCGCGCGCGAGGGACGAGCTGGCCCGAGGCGGGGGATGATGGACCACGGTGATGTGGAGTGGCTGGCGTGCCCGTCGTGTGGCGGCCGGCTGGTGTTCCATGGGCAGCTGACGGAGCGAGAGCACCTCCGGCATGGGGCGTTGCGCTGCGGCGGGTGTGGCGAGGCCTGGAAGGTGTCTCGGGGCCTGGCTCGGCTGTACCGCGAGGGCGAGGTGCGCGGCACGGATCGCCTGATGCGCGTCATCTACGACGGGCTGCCCGCGCTGCATGATCCGCTGACGGCGGTGCTCACGCCGCTGCTCCAGTCCGTCTCCGAGCCCGAGGCGAGGGACCGGTACATGCGGCGCGTGGAGTTGGGCGCGCTGCGTCCGCGTCCGGATGGGCAGCCCACGCGCATCCTGGAAGTGGGCGTGGGGACGGGCGCGAACCTGCCGCTCATCCACCGCGACCTGCCGCGCGGGCTCGACGTGGAAGTGTGGGGCGTGGACCTGAGCGAGGGGATGCTGACGCAGTGTCGCAGGCGGCTCGCCTCGGGGGAGCTGCCGCGCACGCGCTTGTTGATGGCGGATGCGCATGCGCTGCCATTCCCGAGTGCGATGTTCGATCGCGTGCTGCACGTGGGAGGCATTGGAGGGTACCGCCAGCCTCGCGTGGCGCTGGAGGAGATGGCGCGCGTGGCTCGGCCCGGTACGCCGCTGGTGGTGGTGGACGAGCAGCTCGACCGAACGGCGCGACCGAACCTGCTCCAGCGGCTCGCCTTTCGAGCCATCACCTTCTACGACCGGAACCCGCACTGCCCCCGCGAGCTGCTGCCGCTGGGCGCCACGGGCGTCGTGGAAGAGCAGGTGGCGCCTTTCTATTACTGTCTGACATTTCGCGTGGATTCCCCCAGCGTGCGAACCCTGTCAGGACGAGATGGTACATCCTCGGCTGGCTATCTGGAGCGTGGGTAGAAAGCGAGGGGGACATGCCGTGGCATACGGTGGCGCAAGGCGAGTGTCTGATCGCCATTGCGCTTCGTTATGGCTTTCAGGACTGGAAGCGCCTCTACGAGCATCCTGGCAACGCATCGCTTCGCCGCAAACGTCCATTCCCTCACATTCTGCATCCCGGGGACGCGCTCTTCATTCCGGAGCGAGAGGCGAAGTCTTGCCGCGCGATGAGTGGCAGGACCCACGTCTTCACGGCGAAGCAGCCGTGCCGTGAGCTGCTGCTCACCGTGCGCGACGCGGATGGGGCTCCCCTCGCGGAGGAGCCGTACTGGCTGGACGTGGGCCCGGACACCGTGGAGGGGATGACGGACGCGGAGGGCGCGCTCCGTGAGTGCATCCCTGTGCGGCTGCCCCACGCACGGTTGTCGGTTGGCGGCATGGTGTACGTGCTTCGACTGGCGGGCCTGAATCCGCTCGCGGACACGGAGGACGAGGGCGTCTCCGGAGCCCAAGCGCGTCTGCGCAATCTGGGCTTCGAGGCTGGGGACTCGGAAGGAGTTCTCGGCGTCCGGACGCGGCAGGCGATTTGTGCGTTCGAGGCGCGTCATGGGCTCCCTGTCACAGGGACGCTCTCGCCGCGGACGCGCGATGCGCTCGTCCATGCGCACGGTTGTTAGTCGCTGGATTCTCCCTGAGCTTCGAGGAGGTATCTCCGATGACGGACCTCGTCGCGCCCGCGCGGGCTGTGTCGGATGCGGTTGAAATCGCCGCGCCGCCCAACACGCCCTTCGTGGTGCAGGAGCCTCGCTGTGTGAAGGCGCCGTGTCTGGTGTGTTGGCTGCGCGCGAGGGTGGCGGCTTCGCCCACGACCGCGGGCGCGACGTTCTCGACGACACCGCTGCAGCTCAACCTCGTGGGCGTGCGCTCGGAGGATTCCCTGAGCAACCGCTTCGATGACGTGATGGTGGTCTTCTTCCAGCTCTTGCCGTCGTCAGCGCGAGCCGCTTTCGAGGCCGCGGTCGAAGAGGAGTTGCGGGCGGACATGGCTGCGCGCGTGGAGGAGATGGCTCGCTCGGCGAACGGGCGCTTTCGCACCGTGGCCTGCAGCCAGCAGGGATTGTGGGTCGTGGGGTTGTTCACCGTCACGACCGACCCGGGCTTCGAGGACTCCCCCGAGGCCTTGGAGGCGCAGCGGGCGAAGTATCAGCACGCGCTCGCGGATGCCGAGGCGAAGGCAAAGCGGCTCGGGGCGGAGGAGCCAGCGCTCACGCGGGCCCGAGCCGAGGCGCGGGCTGCGCGTACGGCACTGCTGACGAAAGTGAAGAAGGGAATGGTGCCGGCAGCCCCCGTATTGCCCGAGGCGGTGGGAGAGATTGCCGCGCCGACGCGAGATCGCCTGTCTCTCGATGCGTTCCTCCGGGCCGTGGAACAGCGGCTGGGGGAGTTGCGTGCCGCGCGGGAGGTTCAGCGCACGCATCCGTCGTGGGTGGAGCGCACGGAGGCGGCGCTCGCGAAGAAGGTCGAGGAGAACGAGGCGCGAAAGGGCCACCTCCCAACCTTCCAGTACCACAAGGGCTGGGTGGAGCAGGGGCGAGCCATCTTGCCCGTGGGACACTACCCGGACGCGTACCGGTTCTATCTGCACAAGGCCGGCACTCCCGAGGGCTTCCCGCGAGCGACCGTGGCGCTGGCCGTGCCCGCCATCGAGGCCGGCACGCGGGTCTACTCCGTGAAGTACTTGTGCACGGCGCCCGAGCGGATGCTGAACCCCGAGTTCGTCGAGCGAAATCATGGGGAGGTGACCTATCTCCCCAATGCGATTCTCCAGCTCTGGCCCTCCGATGGGGCTGTTCGTCGCTATGCCTTGGGGCAAGCGTCCCTGGTGTTGGTGGAGCGGACAGCCGTGGCTGATGGGGAGCCCGAGCGAGATGCTTTCCTGGAGTTGGCGGCCGACAAGAAGAGAACTCAGCTCCCCATGGACACGCGTGTGGTCGTGGTGGCCGCGATTCGTGGCACCAACATTCATCGGGCTCATCCCGTTTCTTTGTCCGAGGACGGCTGGAGGTTGGACGGGCGCGAGGCTCGGGATGGACTGGAGGTCAACGGATGGTCCGAGGGCTGTCAGACGTTCGCGGACTTCTATGAGTTCAACGGGCTCATTCGCCTCTGCGCTGTCAGCAAGCGATGGCTCTGCTCTGAGCGCGAGCCTTCATGCGTCGGCGCGGAGTCCTGCAGGCGCCTTGTCGCGGGGCCGGGACGGCGCGTTTCGTCTGAGGCAGACCTGACGCTGGGGGAGCGGAGCCTGCTCAGTCGATTTGGAAATGCGTTCATCTTGAGGGCGCTCTCGGCGGATTGCCTCAAGGATGCGGAGGCGCTGAATCGTCGCTTGCAGAGAGCTCAGGCTGAGCGGGCGGAGTTGGCGCTGACCGATGAAGAGCAGGAGAAGATGCAGGAGCTGTCTTCTCGTCCTCCGCGCGATTCAGGGCGTGCGGGCAAGTCGGCCAGTCCTCTCAACGAGAGCGAGTCATCGCTCCTGGCGAGACTTGCTCGCAAGGACGCATCGTCGAAGACTCCCGAGGTGGCGGGTCGTCTCAGCCAGCTCGATGTGGAGATCCGGGAGCTGACTGCGCGGCGGGAAGTGCTGAGTGATGCCTCCACCGCAGCCTTGAATGATGCCCGGCTCGCCGAGCTTCCAGGGGAGATCGCTGCTGCCGAACAAGATGCTCAGTCGCGGCAGTCCGCGATCAGTGTGCTTGAAGCCGCCCTGTGTGCTGTGCCCGCTCAAGGAGAGAAGCCCATGGCGGTGGCGCTTCGTCGAAAGCGGGAGGCGTCATTGCGCGGGCTCAGAGCAGAGTGCGATGCGGATCTTCGAAAGAAGCAGAACCTTGAGTCCGAGTTGGCCGAGCGAAACACGGCCCTGCGAGTGACTCGCCCCATACTCCAGCAGAAGCGCGACTTTCTTCGTGAGCGGACGCAGACGTTTCGGGCGGACTTTTTGCGTACCTGCGATCTTCAGGGCACCTGCAAGGTGCGATTCCCCTACACGCTCATCGAGGTCGACGCGGCTCGAATGGCTGCCCTGCGACAGCTCTTTGGCGATGCGCGCAACACGCCTTGGTCAGGACAGTTCGTGATGGAGGACGGCGACCCGTGAACTCAGTGCCCAGGAGTGAGCCCGTCTCAGGGTTCTACGGATGGAAGAGACTGTTCACACCCCGCCCCACGAAGCCCAGAGGTTCGTAGCTCCACGCGCTTGATTCGGAATGATGAATCCAGGGTCACCACGGGGAAGACCGAGATGGCTTCGGGGTTGGGAGTAGCGGTGGTGCCTTCGCGATGAAGCTCATAGGGCTCCCCCAACAGCACGACTTCACCAGTGCGAAGTGGCGTCACTGTGACCGCCGGCCCGATGAACTTGGTGGCGATGAGCTTGCCCAGCTGGGAAACCGGGCTGTCCGCGGGGAGTGATTCCGGGAGATGGAGTTGATGGTGAAGCTCGTCACGCGCCCAGGTGGGGAGCTCTTGGGGGGCAAGTTCGAACAATGAAGGAACGGTGACGCCGGGAGCGAGTGGAACCTCTTCGGGAGCCTGTGGCCAGTGCATCATGTTCTGGCGCAGCAGTTCAGCCACTTCACGCAGAGGGGATGGAAGTGGAGAGGGGACGTCGGTGAGTTCGTCGCTCGCCGTGTCCGCGATGTGGAAGAACGGCATCCAGTCGGAGAGCGATTGGTCCGAGTACTTGGGCCGATGCAGTGTCTGCGGCAACGCCGTCATTTCGAGGCGAAGCGTCTGAACGCGCGGTGGCTGCGACGTGCGCACGATGAGCTTCGGGCTCAGATTGATGGAGTCCTTCGCCAGGCTCGAACAGCGCGCCGTTCCATCACGACCCTTCTCCACGCTCAGTCGGTAACGGAGCTCGATGGACATCACGCTCCGCCCCGGCTCGGCGAGGTCCTCTGACGCATCGCGAAGGTCCAATCGCTGAGGAATGGCGTTGTCGACGAGCGTCGTCAGCGATCGAGCGTATCCCGGCCACAGGGCGAATCCATCGAGTTGGATGGGGAGCGAGAACTTCAGGAGGAGGGATTCGCCGTCTCCGGGGCCTCGTGCGCCCTCGACCCAGGCGGTGGTGGGGTCTCCGTCGAAAGCGTTCCTCGCGGCATAGCGCCCGGGCGTCTTGGACTTCAGCGTGGAGGATGCGTGGACGTAGGCCGTGACACCGCCGCTGAAGGACACTTTCTCTGGTGGAGGCGCGGACGCTCTCGCGCTTCCTACTGCGAGGAGTCCCGCGAGCAGGATGCCGCACGTCGGTCGCGACTGAGGACCCGGGGATGTCGAGGCGGCGCGCGGCATTCCAGAGAACCTACGGCGGGCCCCCGTGGTGATTCAAACGGACGGTCGGCTCACGTAGGTCGTCCCCTACCTGATGAAGCCCTTCCTGCTCAGCGTCCCTTGCTCCGAGGGCACCAATACTTCGTAGAGTTCGGGGTCAGCCTTGGAGGATTCGGTCGGTTGGGGCCGGCGCCCATCCCACCATCCGGCGAGGAAGAGAAGGGGGGCCGTTCGCTGAAAGTGCTGTTGCCATCCGCGCAGCATCTTCGCGACGACTGATTCGAGTCGCTGGCGCTCGTCGAAATAGGGATATGCGACCACGACCGCGAGTTCGGCTCGCAGCGCCAGTGCCTTCCAGATGGCCCACTCGATGTACTCGCCACTGTTGGGGTCTGGCAGTTCTCCCGCTTTGGAGCCCACTCTGCCGTTCTCATGTTCGACTGCGATGAGGGGGAATTTGTCGTAGGCGTCGCTCTCGATGAAGACATGATCGACATTCATGACTTCAAAAGAGCTTGCCCCGCCTCTGTTGTAGCAGTGGAGCTTTGCCTTGCCTGCCATGTACTGCATCCGTCTCTCGAACCACTGAGTGGTATCCCGATTTGACGAGAAGTCGTGACGCTCCACATCAACAGACCGTTGGAAGCTGGAGAGGAACGCCGACGGCTCGCAAAGTGGATGGATGAGCTGGGGTCTGCGCACGGTGGCTCCGAGGGGCTGAATGCGTCTCGCGATGATTCATCCTGTGGCGAGTCCGGTGTTCCGTGGCCGGATTCGGCTCCTCCGCGTGGCATGTGTTCGGTTCTCTACTCCTCGCGTGACGCCGCCCCTTTGGCCAGAGCCCAGGTCAAACCGGCTCTACGTCGCGCGGATCCACCATGAGGATGTGACGATGGCCCCCCGAGAAGGGGCACGCCGACTCCGGGGACATCGAGGACCAGGACGCCATCTGGCTCGATCTCTTCGACGATGAACTCGCCTCCCAGGCTGGCGATGAACAGCTGTCTGGATTCCCGTGGCAGTTGTTCGAGCCATGAAGGGAGCGAAGTGACTCGAACGGATTGGCCTACCCGGTGTCTGCTCGAATCATTGCTCGTGGACATACTCGCTGGCTCGAGGGTCACGTCAGGGATTGAGCAGCAGGTCCAACAGGCGCAGCGTCATGCCTCCGCTGAAGTCGATGGTCGCTCCGTTGAACCAGGCGGCGTCCTCGCCCGCCAGCACCGTGACGAAGCGGGCCACTTCTTCGACCGTGCAGATGCGCCCCGCGGGATTCATCTTCGCGTGCGCCTCCTCCAGCCTCGCCAGGGCCTCCGGTGAGTACACGTGCCGTAGCGCGGGTGTCATCACCGTCCCGAACTTGAGCAGGTTGACCCGGTGGCCCTTCGGCCCCAGCTCTATCGCCAGGTGACGCACGTACATCTCCAGCGAAGCCTTCGCCGCGCTGATGAGCCCGGTGTTTCCCAGGTGCGTTTCATCCAGCGGGTTCTGCAATCCCAACAGGCGTGCCTCCGGAGCCAGCAGGTCCCTCGCCACCAGCGCCTGCGCCCAATACACGAACGAGTGCGCCATGCAGTCGAACGTGCGCTGGATGCGGCGCGGGTGCAGTCGGTCCTCTCCCTCCGACAGGAAGTGCCCCACTGACGCCCCCGCGATGGAGTGCACGAACAGCTTCACGCTCCGCGGCCCCGCGCTCGCCAACAGCGCATCCGCTCCCGCCTCCGCCCCTTCTGGCGTGGATGCGTCCGCCTGCCGCAACACCACGGCGCGCCCTTGCTCCTGGACGCGGCGCTCCACCTCCGCCGCCTGCTCCGCGTATCTCCCGCGGTGCACCCCGAACACGTTCAGGCCCGGCCTCCGCGCCACCGCCTCCGCGATCGCCGCGCCTGTCCCCGACGACGCCCCCAGGATGACCGCCCACGTCCCGTCCCCGACTTCCCGACCGCTCATACCGCGACCCGCTCCTCGTTCGTGTTCCGTTCCACCCCGCGCGCTCGGTCCAGCAGTGTCTGCACCGCGCCCATCACTTCGCGATGCATGCCGCGCAGGGCCTCGGGGTCGCTCGCGTCGAAGCCCGTGCCCAGGTGTCGCTCCAGGGGCTCACCCACCCACTGCGTCACCTTCACCGGGAAGGGCAGCGCCAGCGGCCACAGGCCCGTCGCGCCCACGCCCAGCCACAGCGGCAGCTTCCCCGGCAGGCCCCAGCGCTTGCCCAGCGCAGCCCCGTCGTTCAAGCCCACGTAGAAGTCATCCATCCCCGAGCCCCCCACTGGAACAATCGGCAGCCGATACCGCAGCGCCAGCCGCAGGTAGCCCACTCGCTCGCCCCAGTCCACGCGATAGCGATGCCGGAAACTCCTGCATCCCTCTCGCGTGCCTCCGGGCTGCACCAGCACGTGCTCGCCTCGCGCCACTGCCTCCGCCAGCCGTGGATCATCCCCGGTGACGAACCCCAGCCCGTCCGCCACGCGCTGCATCCCTGGCAGCGCGCCGAACGCACCGTGCGCGATGCCGTGCGGCAGATATCCGAGTCGCTCGTGCAGCGTCACCGTCAGCATGCACAGGTCCAGCGCGAGCGGCCGTCCGTGATAGCCCACGATGAGCTTCGCGCCCGGCCGCAGCAGCGGCTCCAGGTTCACGACTTCGTAGCGGTGATAGCGGCGCAGCATCCCGAACGTGCCCAGCCACGCCGTCAGCGGCAGCCCTCCCGCCGCGTTCACCCGCCCACCCGGTACAGCACCGCGCCATACGAGACGCCCGCGCCCACGCCCACCAGCAACACCCGCTCGCCCGGACGCACGCGCCCCGAGCGCATCAACTCATCCAGGCTGGTGCCCAGCGACGCCGAGCCGACGCTCCCCGTCTTGTGCACCACGCGGATGCTGCGCTCGGCCGGAACCTCCAGCACCTGAAGCATCGTGTCCAACATGCTCCCGTTGGGTTGATGCGGCAGCACCCACTCCACGTCCCGCAGCGACATCTGCGCCTGCGTCAGCGCCGCCCGCGTGGCCGTCAGCACCGCGTCCAGCGCCACCCGCGTCATCTCCTTGCTGTGCGTGAGGAAGCGCATCCACTCGCGCTGCCCGGTGAGCTGCGGGTTCTGCATCATCACGTCGGGCGGCAGCGTCCCGTTGTTGCCGAACGCCGAGCCCAACACGCCCTCGCCCGGCCGTGCCTCGCCCAGCACCGCCGCCGCCGCCGCGTCTCCGAACACGAGGTACGGCCGAGGGTCCTCCGGCGTCATCGCCCGCGTGCTCAGCTCCACCGAGACGATGCCCACCGGCCCCAGCCCCGTGGCCACCGAGCGCGCCGCCAGGTCGAACGCGGTGAGGAAGCCCATGCACGCGTTGTTGAGGTCCATCGCGTCGCACTCGCCCGCGAGTCCCAGCCGCGCCGCGATGCGGTTCGCGGTGGCGGGCGCCGTCACGTCTCCGCCAATGCTGCTCACGTAGATGATCCGCCGCAGCGCTCGCGCCGGAAGCTCGGCGCGCTCCAGCGCCTTCTCCAGCGCCTGCGCGGCCAAATCAGAGGCCTGCGTGCCGGGCGGCGAGTGGTAGCGCACGTGGATGCCCGTCTTGCGCTTCACCTCCTCGGGGTCTCGCCCCACCTGGGCGCAGACCTCCTCCGTCGTCACGGCGCGGCCGGGCAGCACGCCGCCCGTGCCCAGGATGCGGACCGGAATCACGCCGCCCTCCTTCCCGCCGCGCCCTCGGGGCGCTTGCTGCGCCGCTTGAGCTTCTCCCAGTGGTCCGCCAGCGCCTCCAGCTTCGCCTGCAGTGACGGGTCTTGCTCCGCCTGCTTGATGATGTCCTGCGCGCGCGTGAACTCCATGGCGGTCAGCAGCGGCTCGTTGCGCGAGAGGATGTCGTAGCCCACGTCCGCCTGCTGCGTGCCGACCTCCCCGCTGTTGTGCAGGAGGAGGACGCCGCTGGCGACGAGGTCCAGCATGCGCTCCAAGGGATTGAGCGCGGCGATGAAGCGGCCAATCGTGCCGGGGAGCAGCGGCTGCCGCGAGCTGTGTCCGAAGGGGAAGATGTTGCCCGCGAAGGTGAGGTCGGCGCCGGCGCGCAGCAGCGCCTCGGCCGGGACGTTGCTCGTGAAGGCGCCGTCCACGTAGCGCGCGGGGGGGCGCAGCGTGGGCGCCCAGATGCCGGGCGCCGAGCTGCTCGCGCGCACCGCCAGCGCCAGCGGACCCTCCTCCATCGCCGTGCACAGGCCCGTGGTCAGGTCACTGGCCACCGGCAGGAAGCGCGTCGTCAAGGAGCCCAACGCCACGTTCCCCAGGTCTCGCTCCACGCGCCACTGCAGCGCCCAGGTGCTGATGACCGAGGCCAGCGCCGCCACCGTGATGCGGCGACTCATGGCCTGCTCCACCAGCAGGTCCAGACCGCCGAGCCCATCCGCCCCATCCAGCGCGGTGCCGCAGAAGTAGCCGCCTACCGCCGAGCCCATGCTGGCGCTGCTCACCATGTCGATGGGGATGCCTCGCTGCACCATCCAGCGCAGCACGTGCACGTGGTAGAAGCCCCATACGCCGCCACCGCTCAGCGCCACGCCCACGCGCCGGTGCGTCACCGCTCGCGCCCAGCGCGCCAGGCTGTCCAACGTCCCCGCGTTCAGCCCCAGGGCCTCCAGCGGCGCGTCGCCCACGGGCGCCTTGCGTTCCAGTTCGTCCCAGTCCAGCCGCACCCAGACGGGCGCCAGCGAGTCGGGCTCGCGCCCCGCGTCCCCGTCGTTGCGGAGCTGACGGCCGCACAGCTCCTGCTCCTCGGGTGGGCGCCTCGGGTGGATGAGCACCGTGGGCAGCGTGCGGTGCGCCACGGAGCGCAGCAGCGGGAGCACCCGCGCCGTGGGCACCTGGGTGGGGGGCGGGCGATCCACCAGCCGCACCGTCTTGTCCTGCTCCAGCCCCGGTGGCTCGAAGCCGTCCAGGAACACGTAGTCGAAGCGCGCCTCGCCGCTGTGCGACAGCACGAACTCACGCACCTGCTGCTCCGTCACGTCCGTGGGAACTGTCGCGTAGTAGACGCCGTCCGCGCCGAGGACGGGCATGGCGGCCGGGGTGCCCTGCTTCAGGAGGAGCACCCGGTCTCCGAAGTCGCGCACCTGCACCTTGGCCAGCAGGCCCACCAGCAGCGACAAGGGCACGCCGCGCAGCTCGGGCGCGGTGGAGAACGCGACCACCTCCGCGCGCTGGTCCACCGCGTGCTGTCGTCCCCCGTCGTTCCCGAGCAGGTCCAACCCGAGGTCCTGGCGCAGTCCGGCCCGGGCCTCCGCGAGGCTCAGCACCGCCTCGCGCGGGAAGAACAGCGCGCGTGAACGGGCGAGCGCCGTCACCGTGGCGGACGCGATGCCGCGCACCACCGACTCGACGCCCAGCACCTGGCCCGGCCGTAGTTGGAGGAGCACCAGCCCGTCGCGCCGCGCCTCCAGCACGCCGTCGCGCAGGAGGAAGAAGCCCTCGAAGGGCTGGCCCTCCTGGCAGACCTGGTGGCCTTCCTCCCACGTGAGTTCCTGCGCGGACTCCAGGAGCTGGAGGAGGACGGAGTTGCTGGTGTAGCGCAGCGGGCCCGCTTGCTTCAGGGCGAACAGGCGCTGCCGCGTTTCGGACAGAGAGGGGAGAGTGTCCATGAGGGGCCGCGAGATTAGCCAACCCCTTCGCCGCCGCGAACAGCACGGCGGGTCTTCTCTGGGAGCTCGGCGCGTTACACAGGCTGCGGGCGAGGCGGCTCGGCGGGCGGCGAGCCCTCTCCGGGGCCGGCGTGCTCGCGGCGCTTGAGCAGGCGAGAGCGGGCGCCCTCGACGATGGCGTACAGCACCGGGATGAAGATGAGGTTGACGAAGGTGGAGAAGAGCATTCCACCGAACACCGCGGTGCCCATCGACTTGCGCGACGCCGCGCCCGCCCCCGAGGCCACCATGAGCGGCACCACGCCGAAGAGGAACGCGAAGGACGTCATCAGGATGGGCCGCAGGCGCGTCTCGGCGGCGTTGACGGCGGACTCCACCACGCCCTGCCCCTGCGCGCGCAGTTGCTCACCGAACTCGACGATGAGGATGGCGTTCTTGCTGGCCAGGCCCACCAGCATCACCAGCCCCACCTGGCAGAAGACGTCGTTCACCAGAGAACGCGCGTTCTGCAAGAGCAGCGCACCCAGGATGGCCACGGGCACCGCGAGCATCACCACGAAGGGCAGGGAGAAGCTCTCGTACTGCGCGGACAGCACCAGGAACACGAAGACGATGCCCAGCGCGAAGATGATGAGGACCTTGCCACCCGCCGCCTTTTGCTCGGCGGACAGGCCCGTCCACTCAAACGAGTAGCCGGCGGGCAGGGCCTGCTGGGCCACGGACTCCATCTGCGTGAGGGCCGTGCCGGTGCTGACGCCGGGCGCGCCCTGGCCGTTGATGGTGGCCGAGCGGAACAGGTTGTAGTGCGAGATGTTCTGCGCGCTCGTGACGGGCGTCACCTTCACCAGCGCCTCCAGCGGCACCATCTGTCCGGACTGCGCGCGCACGTAGAAGGAGCCGATGTCCCGGGGCTCGCTGCGGAACGGCATGGCCGCCTGCACGTACACCCGGTACACGCGGTTGGCGAAGGTGAAGTCGTTGACGTACTGGCTGCCCAGATAGACCTGGAGCGTGGAGAAGAGGGAGTCCAGCGGCACGCCCAGCGACTTGGCCTTCTCGCGGTCCACCTTCACGTCCAGCAGCGGCGTGTTCGCGGTGTACGACGAGAAGATGCCCGTGAGCTGCTTGTCCTGCGAGGCGCGGCCCACCAGCGTCTGGGTCGCCTGGGCCAGCTCGTCGAGCGAGCGCCCGCCGAGCTGATCCTCCAGCACGAACTCGAAGCCGCCCACGCTGCCCACGCCGCGGATGGCGGGAGGCTGGAAGGGCAGCACGCGCGCGCCGCCGATGGCGAGCAGCGGCATGCGGAGCCGGTCAATCAACCCGGAGACGCTCTGGCTCTTCTTCTTGCGGTCCTCCCACGGGTGGAGGTTGACGAAGAGGGTGCCGTAGTTGGAGCCCGTGCCCAGCAGCGAGAAGCCGCCCACGGTGAAGATGTCCGCGACCTCCGGCTCCTTCTTCAGCACGGCCTCCGTCTGCAGCAGCACCTGTCGCGTGTAGTCGAGCGACGTGCCCTCCGGGCCCTGCACCGCGACGATGATGTAGCCCTGGTCCTCGTCCGGGATGAAGCCGCTGGGCGTGCGCGCGTACAGGAAGCCCGTGGCGAAGATGAGGAGGAGGAAGACGCCCACCACGGGCCAGCGCCACTTGCCCAGCAGCAGCCCCAAGAGCTTGCCGTAGCCGCGCTGGAAGCGCATGAGCGCCGCGTCGAACTGGCGCGCCAGCTTCACCTTCTGCCCCTCGTGCGGGCGCAGGAGCCGCGCGCACAGCGCGGGGGAGAGGGTGAGGGCCACCAGCGCGGAGAGGCTGATGGAGAAGGCGATGGTGAGGGCGAACTGCTTGTAGATGGCGCCCGTGGTGCCGGGGAAGAAGGACACGGGGACGAACACGGCGGACAGCACCAGCGCCGTGGCCACCACCACGCCGGCCACCTGGCGCATGCCTCGGTGCGTGGCCTCGCGCGGGCCCACGTTGTCCACGCCCATCACGCGCTCGACGTTCTCGATGACGACGATGGCGTCATCCACCACGAGGCCCGTGGCCAGCGTGAGGCCCAGGAGGGTCAGCGTGTTGAGCGAGAACCCGAACACGTTCACGAACGCGAAGGTGCCCACCAGCGACACCGGCAGCGTCGTCACGGCCACCAGCACGCTGCGCCAGCCATGCAGGAAGATGAAGATGACGAGCACCACCAGCGCGATGGCCTCGCACAGCGCCTTGACCACCTCCTCGATGGAGGCCTGCACCGCGAGCGTGGTGTCAAAGGCGGCCTGGTACGTGAGCCCGGGCGGGAAGGTCGCCTTCAGCCGCTCCAGCTCCTTCACCACGCCGTCGCGCACCTGGAGCGCGTTGGAGCCGGGGAGCTGGAAGATGCCCAGGCCCACCGCCTCCTGGCCGTTGAAGCGCAAGAGCTGCTGGTAGTTCTCCGCGCCCAGCTCCGCGCGGCCCACGTCCTTCAAGCGCACCAGCGAGCCGTCCTGGCCGCGCTGCACCACCAGCTCGCCGAACTGCTCCGCCGAGGTGAGCTGTCCCGCCACGCGCAAGGTGAGCTGGTACGTCTGGCCCTCGGGGGCGGGGGGTTGGCCCACCTTGCCGCCGCCCACCTGCACGTTCTGCTCGCGCAGCGCCGCCACCACGTCCGACGCGGTCAGCTTGCGCCGCGCCAGCTGGGTGGGGTCCAGCCACAGGCGCATGGCCAGTCGGCGCTCGCCGAAGATGCGCACGTCGCCCACGCCCTTCACGCGCAAGAGCGCGTCGCGGATGTAGACGTCCGCGTAGTTGCTGAGGAACTCCGTGTCGTAGCGGCCGTTCTTGTCATAGATGCCGAAGGCCATGAGCAGCTGCGTCTGCGCCTTGGCCACCGTGACGCCCAGCGAGTTGACGGCCGCGGGCAACTGCGGCGTCGCCGTGGATACGCGGTTCTGCACGTCCACCGCGGCCAGGTCGATGTTCCGCTCCGGATCGAACGTGACGATGATGCTGCTGGCGCCGTCGTTGGTGCTGGACGAGGACATGTAGCGCATGCCCTCCACGCCGTTGAGCTGGCGCTCCAGCACGGTGGTGACGGCGCTCTCCACCGTCTCCGCCGCCGCGCCGATGTACGTGGCCGTCACCTGCACCTGGGGCAGCGCCAGGTCGGGGTATTGCTCGATGGACAGCGCGGGGATGGAGATGGCTCCCACCAGCGTGATGAGGATGGAGAGCACGCTGGCGAAGACGGGGCGGTTGATGAAGAAGTCGGTGAACATGCGTCCCCCTCACTGACCCGCGTCCGCGCCGCCGCCGGTTCCGGTTCGCTCGGATGGTGGGGGCGCTTCCTTGGGCTGGATGGGCATGCCGTCTCGCAGCAGTTGCAGGCTGCTCACCACCACCTGCGTGCCCGCGTCCAAGCCTCCGAGGATTTCGTAGTCGTTGCCTTGGATGCGGCCCAGGTCCACGGGCGTGCGCTTCACGATGGTGCCGCCGTCCCCCTGCGCCACCACCATGGCGAAGGACTCGGTGCCTTGGTGGGTGACCGCGGCGGTGGGCATCTTCAGCGCGTCGCGCGCGGAGTAGATGATCTGCGCGCGCACGAGCTGGCCCGCGCGCAGCTTGGCCGTGTTGTCGAAGGCGGCCTTCACCTCCACCAGTTGCGTGCCGGTGTTGGGCGTGGGCGCGACGAAGAAGACGGGCGCGCGCACCACCGGCTTGCCCTCTCCGTCCAGCACCTCCATGGGCGTCTTGCCCACCTCCACGTGGGCGGCGCGCTCCACCGGCACCTGCACCGACAGCTCCAGCGCCAGGCTCTGGTCCACCCGCGTCAGCACCGACTGCGGCGTGACGTAGTCGCCAATCTTCACCGGGATGTCGCCCACCGTGCCCGAGAAGGGCGCGCTCACGTTGTAGAAACCCAGTTGCACCTGCTGGGCTTGAATCTGCGCCTCGGAGGAGCGGGCCTGGGCCTCGGCCTGCTCGGCCTGCGCCACGGCCTGGTCATAGTCCTGGCGGCTGGTGAGGCCCTCCTTGAGGAGCTGCTCGCTGCGCTGGCGCGTGCGGCGCGCGTACTCGCGGTTGGCGATGGCGGACGCGCGCTGGGCCTCGATGGCGCGCAGGTTGGCCTTCACCTGCCGCGGATCCACCACCAGGAGCACCTGGCCTTGCTTCACCGTGTCCCCGGGGCGCACGGGGATGGTCTCGACGTAGCCGGCCACCTGCGGGAAGACGGTGATGCTGCGCCGGGAGATGAGCGTGCCCACGTACTCGACGGAGTCGAGCACCGGGCCCGGCTTCACCGACAGCACCTGCACGGGGAGCGCCTTGCCCGCCGCCGCGCCCTGCTGCTTGCTCGCGTCCTTGTCGTGGCACCCCGCCACGAGGGCCAGCACCATGCCCCATCGCCCCCAGCCGCTCACCAATCGCATGCTGCCTCCGCGAGGAACGCGTCCACTTGTGCTTGCTGGTACTGGAACTCGCGCACCACCAGCTCCAGCTCGGCGCGTCGCAGGTCTCCGGCGGACTGCACCAGCTCGAGGCTCGTCCCCGTGCCCACCTCGAAGCTGCGGCGGGTGAGCCGGTCGCTCTCTTCCGCCAGGGCGCGCTCGCGGGCCGCGATGTCGCGCGTGGACTTCGCCACCTCCACCTGGCGGCGCGCCCGCACCACCTCCACCGAGACCGAGCGCTCCTGGGACACCACGTCCTGGCGCGCCTGCTCCGCTTGCGCGCGCGTCTGCCGCAGGCTGCCCTCGCGCGCGCCGCCATCCCAGAAGGGGAGGTTGAGGGACACGCCCACGCCCCAGGCCGGCACCTCCGCGAAGCCCGGGTCCACGGTGATGGCCACCGCCGTGGCGGACAGGTCCAGCGTGGGCGCGTACTTCCACTTCACTCCCGTCACCGCGCGCTCGGCCACCTTGAGGCGCGAGCGCGCCACCTCGAGGTCCGTGCGCTCGTTCACGTCACTCAGGGCCCGACAGTCGTGGTGGTTCTGGTCCAGCAGTTGCTCCAGCCCCACGCCGTTGGCCGGGCCCACTTGCGCGGCGATGCCCAGCACCAGCCCGAGCGACTCGCGCGCCTTGCGCAGGTCCTCGTCCCCCGTCACCACCGCCGTGCGGGCGATCTCCGTGTCCTGCGCCACGCGCACCACGTCCAGCCGCGTGCCGGCGCCCAGGTCGAAGCGGCGCTGCGCCAGCGACTCCCGCTCCAGCGCCGTGCGCAGGTTGACGCGGTTCACCTCCGCCAGCCGCTCGGCGGACGAGGCCGCCACCAGCGCCTGGGCGAGTCCCAGCGTGAGCTGCCGCTTCGTCTCCGCGAGGGACAGCGTGGCGGTGCGGCGCGACTCCTTCGCGGTGCCCACGCCGTAGATGCTCGCCATGTCCACCAGCGGCATGGAGCCGGTGAGCAGCCCCACCACGAGCGGCTGGGTGGGGCGCTTGGCGCCGGTGTTCGAGCCCTCCACGCCGCTGCCGCCCCCGCTGATGCCGCCGCTGATGCCGCCGCCAATCAGGCTGGAGTCCTTGGGGAGCTGCGTGGCGATGGTGCCGTTGATGGTGGGCAGCAGGTTGGCGAGCGCGATGCGCCACTGGCCCGCGGCCACCTCCACTTGCGCCAGCGCGCCGCGCAGGTCCGTGGAGCGCTGGCGTAACAAATCCAACGCCTCGCTCCAGGTCTTCACCTGGAGGGGCGCGGGGGGCACCGGTGTCAGCAGCGGATCCGACACCTGGGGTTTGAAGGGCGGCGGGACCTCCGGCACGTCCTCGGGCGAGGGCGTGTGAGGTGGCCCGGGCGGGCGCGCGGGCTCCGAGGGCGGCACCGTCTGGGCGGAGGACTGCACCGGGCGCTCGGGGCCCGGGGTGACCGGGGGCGGCAGCGCGACAATGAGTCCAGCGCGCGACAGCCAGGCTGCGAGCAGGAGGGGCGTCATAGGCGATGCCCTCCCAGGTAGGAGTCATCGCCGCGCGGTGCCACTGCCCGCCGCGTCGCGGTCCCGCTGGCCAACACAGCGAGGCGGGTGGCTGCTCACCAGTGAATGGTGCGCGCGCGTCGCGCGTTGAAGTCGCTCAGCGGCCCGACTGGAGCATGGACAGGCGCTGCTTGGCGCCGCGGCTCTGCGGATCGAACCGCAGCGCCTCTTCCAGCAGCTCCTTGCCGTGCGTGGGGTTTCCCTGGACGACGTACAGGTCCGCCAGGCGCACCAGCACCTCCGCGTTGTAGGGCTGGAGGTCCAGCGCCCGCTCGAACTCGCGCGTGGCGGTGGCCGCGTCGCGCCGACGGATGGCGAGCTGGCCGAGCAGGACGTGGGGCTGCACGAGCCCGCTCGTCTCGGGCTGCGTCGCCAGCGCCTGGAGCGCGGGCAAGGCGCGCACGTCGCCGAAGCTGCCCAGGGTGATGGCCGCCGTCTGCCGCACCCACAGCGAGCGGTCGTTCAAGAGCGGCAGCAGGTCATCCGCCGCTTCCTTCGCGCCCACGCTGGCCAGCCCGTCGATGAGGTTGCAGCGCAGGAGGTCATCCGTGCTGTCCTTCAACACGGCGCGCAGGGTGGGGATGGCGGCCTTCTTGAAACGGCGCGAGAGCAGCTCCGCGGCGGCGCCTCGCAGCGAGGGCGCCTCCGAGGTGTCGCGCAGCACGGCCTCCAGCGCGGGGGCACTTCCCTCGGCGCCCTTCTCGTCGAACGCGTCGGCGAGGCGCAGGCGGCGCTGCTGGCGCTGCTCGGCCTGGGGCCACCACTTCGCCAGCGACTGGCCCAGCGACTCGGGGGACTGCTTCGCGTGGCAGGTGCCGCACGCGTTGGGGATGTCGTGGCGCGCGGTGTTCTGCGGCGCGGGCACGTCGATGGCGTGGTCCGCGAACTTGTCCAGCACGCCCGAGACGACGGACGGCATGTGGCACGCGATGCAGTCCTGCGCGGCGGCGGCCTGGTGGTGCGTGTGCTTGGCGCCCTCGGCGACGATGTCCGCGTGGCAGCCCTGGCAGGTGGCGGCGCCCACGGACGCGGCCTTGACCTTGGGCTTCTGGAGTTCGTCCGCCGCATGGGGCTCGTGCGGCGCGGTGTGGCACGTCAGGCAGGTGGCGCCGCCCTGGGTGTGGCAGCGCGACTGGATGAGCGCCTGGTACTCGAAGCTGGAGGTGCTGGGCCGACCATCGGAGAAGAAGTCCCCCGAGCGCTCTCCGCCCACCATCAGCACCATGGGCTGATAGTGGTCCTCGTAGCGCTGGCCGGGCTGGAAGCGGTGGGCCGCGTCGAGCATGGGGAAGAGCGTGCGGCGCGGCCCATGGCACTGCGTGCACACGGCGAGCTGCGCGTCCTTGGCCAGCTTGCGCGGCTGGACGATGTCCGCGGGGTCCTGCGTCTCCGCATGGCGCGCGCCGGGGCCGTGGCAGGACTCACACGCGACGCCCGGGTCGATGAAGCGCGTGCTCCACTGGTGATTGGCGCGGTCGTAGCGCGCGTCCAATCCGGTGACGTGGCAGTCCAGGCACGCGTGCTGGGCGCTGCGCGCGAAGTTGGCCCAGAAGAAGGGATGGTCCGGCGTCAGCGCGCCCTGCTTGGCCTCCGAGTAGTCCACCCACGCGCCCTTGCCCGTGACGTGGAAGTAGATGGGCAGCACCTGCCAGCGGCCGTCGCTCAGCACCGTGACGGGGTCCTGCATGCGCTTGCCGCCCACGAGCCACTGCACGGGCCACTCCCCGAGCTGTCCGTCGCGGCCCTGTGTGCGCATCAGGTACTGCGCGCCGTCGTGGTGCATCCACGCCTCGCTCGACTCGCCCTTGAAGTGGGCGTTGGCGAAGGTGCCGACCACGTACTCCTTCGTGGCGGGGGACAGGGCGCGCGCGTGCCAGTCCTTGTGCCACGCGGTGTGCTCGTCCTCGTGGCAGTCCGCGCACACGGCCGAGCCCGCGAAGGCATTCGCCGGCGGCAGCGCGCTCGCCCCGGGCTTCTCGGGCGCGACGGCGGCAGTGACGGTCCCCGCGTCCGGCACGGCCGCCGCGACGGGCGCGGGCGGCGGCGACACGGCGGGCGGCGGCGCGGACGGGGACGCGCGCTGCGAGGTCACGATTCCCACGGCCGCCCCGACTGCAACGAGGGCCGCGAGGGAGAGCAGGACAGGACGAGAGGGGCGCATCCGAAGGTGGCGCCATGCTCCCCCGGACGCAGCTCCAGCACAAGCCGCCCTCCCGTGAAGTCCTGTGTCCGCTGCTATTCCAGGGGAGCGGCGGGGGTGGTCGCCGCGGCGGCCTTGACGGCGCGCAGGCGCTCCCGGACGGCGTCCAGGTTGGTGCCGTCGTAGCGGATGGCGTTGGGGTGGGAGAAGCCCTCGTTCCAGGGGTTGGCCGGGACGATGACGAGCCCGCGCGGGCGCCAGGTGAGCCAGCGGAGGATGTACTCGGGCCAGTCGTCCACGAGCACCTTCCCGTAGACGAGCCCCTTGTCCATGGTGACGGTGACGCGCGTGTCGGGGACGTACTGCTGACACCACTGGAGCTTCTCGGACCACGCGGGGGCGTGCGAGGCCGTGGGGCCCTTGGTGAGGATGTGCACCTCGAACTCCAGGGCGCGCAGCAGCTCCAGCACGTCGAAGCCGAGCTTGCGCGGCTCCAGCCGGGCCCACCATCCGGGTTGGCTCCGGATGAGGTCTCGGCGCGCGCGCAGCCACGGCGCATCCGCGTCGGCGGGGGAGGGCACCGGCTCGGCGGGTGAGCGCAGCCGCTCCAGGTCGCGCTGCATGGCGCCCTCGTAGTCACAGAGCGTCCCGTCCATGTCCACCAGCGCCACCAGCTCCGAGCGTTTCATCGCGTGTCCCTCGTCCGGGCTTCGTCCCGCCGCCCGCTCCCGAGCGCCCACTCTGACACTCCCTTCCTCCGGGCTCGACCCCCTCCGCGCGCGGCGCGCTAGGCTGGGACTTTCGGGGGACTCACCATGCCGATGCTGTCTGTGAATGGGACCACGCTCTACTACGAGGACACCGGGGGCACGGGCGAGCCCGTCGTCTTCAGCCACGGCCTGTTGTGGAGCACGCGGCTGTTTGATCCGCAGGTGGAGGCGCTGCGCTCGCGCTACCGCTGCATCGCGTATGACCACCGTGGACAGGGCCAGAGCGCGGTGCCGGCCACGGACGTCATCGACATGGAGACCGTGTACGCGGACGCGGTGGCGCTCATCGAGCAGCTCGGCGTGGGGCCCTGCCACTTCGTCGGGCTGTCCATGGGCGGCTTCGTGGGGATGCGGTTGGCGTCGCGCCGGCCGGACCTGCTGCGCTCCCTCACGCTGCTGGAGACGAGCGCGGACATCGAGCCTCCGGAGAACGCGCCCCGCTACAAGCTGCTCAACCTCATCGCGCGCTTCGTGGGCCTGCGGCCCGTGGCCGGCGTGGTGATGCGCATCATGTTCGGCCGCACGTTCCTCACCGCGCCGGAGCGCGAGGCGGACCGCGCGCTGTGGCGCTCGCGGCTCGTGGGCAACCGCTGCGACATCTGGCGCGCCGTCAACGGCGTCATCTATCGCGCGGGTGTGCTGGATGAACTCGCGCGCATCCGCGTGCCCACGCTGGTTGTCGTGGGCGAGGAGGACATGGCCACCGTGCCGGCGAAGGCTGAAGCCATTCACGCGGGCATCGCGGGCTCGCGGTTGGTGCGACTGCCGCGTGGTGGACACTCCTCCACGGTGGAGGAGCCCGCGCTCGTGAACGCGGTGCTGCTTCCCTTCCTGGACGGGCAGGGCGCGCGGGCGGGCGCGTCGGCCGTGTGAGCGGTGCTCGGACGTGATAGGCCCGCTTCCGTGCGCATGACGGGAGGTGTCGCGTGAGCCAGCTCACCATCGTTCGCCACGGGCAAACGACCGGCCCGTTGGAGGACAGGGACCGGTTGTCCCCGCTGGGACACGAACAGGCCGCGCAGCTCGGCCGTGTCTGGGCCGCCGAGCGCCGCGCGCTCACCCACGTCTTCGTGGGTCCCGCGCGGCGACACCACCAGACGTGCGACGCGGTGGGCACCGCGTATCGCGAGGCGGGCCTGTCCTTCCCCACGCCGGTGGAGCTGCCCGGCCTGGACGAGTACCCCGCGGAGCGCCTCTTCCGCGTGCTGCTGCCGGAGCTGGCTCAGCGCGATGCGCGCGCACGCGCCCTGCTGGAGCAGCGCGCCGAAGGCGACGACGGTGAGCGGCTGTTGTTCCGCCTGTTGGAGCCGCTGGGCCTGGGGTGGGCGCGGGATGAGCTGACCCACGCCTCGGTGGAGCGCTGGGGCGAGTTTGTCGCGCGAGTGGAGGGCGCGCTCCTGCGCATCCTGCGCGACGCGGGGCGAGGCGCCACGGTGGCGGCGTTCACCTCGGCGGGGCCCACGGCGGTGGCCACGGGATGGTCGCTGGGCGCGACGGGCGAGCGCGTCTTCACGCTGAGCCTGTCCGTGCGCAACGTGTCCTGCACGGACTTCCTCTTCGCGGGGGATCGGCTGTCGCTCCAGGGCTTCAATGACGTGGCTCATCTGACGGGCGAGGCCCGCACGTTGCGCTGACGCAGCTGCCCGGCGCGGCGACCATTTCCAGGCGTGGCCGCGGCGCCACGCGACGGAGGACAGCGGCGATGACGGCGGAATGGCAGGACAAGACGCGCGAGGTGCGGCAGGGCGAGGAGCTCGACGCGGCGTGGCTGGAGCGCTTCCTCAAGGAGAAGCTGCCGGAGCTGAGCGGCCCGCTCGGGGTGGAGCAGTTCCCCGGCGGCCACTCGAATCTCACGTACCTCTTGCGCGTGGGCGAGCGCGAGATGGTCCTGCGCCGTCCGCCCTTCGGCGCGAAGAACATCAAGGCCGGGCACGACATGGAGCGCGAGTACCGCATCCTGTCCCACTTGATGCCCGTATTCCCGCGCGTGCCCAAGCCGCTGGTGTTCTGTCCCGAGGACGGCTCTCCGCTCGGCGCGCCCTTCTACGTGATGGAGCGCGTGCGCGGCGTCATCCTCCGAGGCCGTCCCCCCAAGGGCCTGTCGCTGGGCGAAGCGGACTACCGCCGCCTGTCCGAGTCCTTCGTGGACAACCTCGTGGCGCTGCACGCGGTGGACCTTCAGGCCTCCGGGTTGGCCTCGCTCGGCAAGCCCGAGGGCTATCTGGGGCGGCAGGTGCAGGGCTGGACCGAGCGCTACCAGAAGTCGAAGACGGATGATTTGCCGGAGATGGAGGAGGTGGCGACGTGGCTCGCGGCGAACCTCCCGCCGGACACGGGCGCGGGCGCCACGTTCATCCACAACGACTACAAATACGACAACCTGGTGTTGGACCCCGACGACCTCTCGCGCATCCGCGCGGTGCTCGACTGGGAGATGGCCACGGTGGCGGATCCGCTGTCGGACCTGGGCATGGCGCTGGCGTATTGGATTGAGCCCAATGACCCGGAGGTGCTGCGCTCGTTGGGCATTGGCCTGACGTCCCAGCCCGGCAACCTCAGCCGCGAGGAGTTGGTGGCTCGCTACGAAGAGAAGAGCGGGCGCCGCGTGCACCACCTCTCGTTCTACTTCGTGCTCGCGCTGTTCAAGGTCGCGGTGATTGCCCAGCAGATCTACGCGCGCTTCAAGCGCGGCTACACGAAGGACGAGCGCTTCGCCGGCCTCATCTTCGCCGTCGCAGTGTTGGGACGACTGGCGGCCAAGGCCATCGAGAGCGGTGGCGTGAAGCCCCCCGCCAGTCTGTAGTGAAATGTCCGCGTTTGCGCGTTTCGCTGTGAGTTCTAGTCTTCATGGGATGAACCCACTCAAGAGCGGTGCGATGCGAGGTGTGTTGGCGGTCATGGTCCTGGCGCTGTCCGCGTGCGCGGGCGGCGTGGAGGGCGAGGACGCCGCGCTCGGCACGTCCGAGTCCGCGCTGTCCTGTGACGTGTTCCAGGACTGTGCGAACGGGGTGCGCGTGACGTGCTCGTCCGCGAGCGGCGTGTGCACCTCCGGCGCGGACAACGGTGGCTGGGTGGAGTGTGACGGTGCGCGCACCTACTGCCCGCCCGCGTGTACCTGCGGCACCACGCGGTACACGACCGCGCGCGCCGCCCAGGCGACCACGTGCGGCCTGGCCTTCCAGCAGGCCCTGTCGCAGCTCAACGCGGCGCTCCTCGTGAAGTGCCCGGCGGGGGCCTGCAACCGCTCCGAGCTGACGATTCCTGAGTGCGTGCCGGTCGGCCCGAGCCGCACGGATGGCTTCCGCCAGTCGCTCTCCGTGACGTACTCCTGCAACGAGCCGGCGAACTGCAAGTAGGCCGAGTGCCTGGACGGGCATTCGTGGAGTGGTGGACGTCTGGGGCGCGCGCGGGCTGCGCGCCTTGGACGTCCATGTCTTAAGTCGGCGCGGCGGGCCGGCGCCCGCGCCAAGGAGCCGCTATGCCCGTCGCGAAGTGGAACGGCGTCGTCCTCGCGGAGAGTGACGAGTGCGAGAAGGTGGAAGGCAACTGGTACTTCCCGCCGCACGCCATCCGCCGCGAGCACTTCCAGCCGAGCCAGACGCAGACGAACTGCGCCTGGAAGGGCACCGCGAGCTACTTCGACGTCGTGGTGAACGGGCAGCGCAACAAGGACGCCGCCTGGTTCTATCCCGCGCCCAAGGACGCCGCCGCCAACATCAAGGACTACGTGGCCTTCTGGCGGGGCGTCTCCGTCGAAGGCTGACTCACGCCGCGCGCAGCTGCTGCGCCTGCTTCTGCAGCACGGGGTGGTTCGCCACGGCGGGGAGGCGCAGGACCGCCTCGGCGATCTGCTTCGCCGCGAGCGGAATCTGTCCCGCCAGTCGGAGCAGCCCCTCCGCGCGCTCCGCGAAGTCCGACGCCTGCTGAATCGCTTCGAGCCGCGCGGAGAGCTCACGGGCGATGATGGCCGGCTCGAACTGCTCCATGAACGCACCGGGCTTCATGTGCTCGCGCAGGGATTTTCGCTCCAGGGCCTCGGGGCGGTGCTCCGCCAGGTCCATCAGGACGTGGAGCCCCGCCAGATTGAACATGCTCCAGGCCTCCGCGAGCCGGTCCGGTGGCCTGCCCTCCAGGCACGCGTCCGCCACCAGCGCGGCGCAGTGGATGTCGCCCAGCACACTCACGCCATAGGTCCCCGGGTGGTCCGCCACGCCGGGCGTCGGGACGGCGAAGAGCGCGAGCGAGAGGAGTCGCCAGCAGCCCGTGCCGTCATTCAGCAGCGCGAGCTTCATGGCGGTGTCCGTATCCAGGGAGCCGGCGCTTCTCACCGCCTGGCGAAGCACGGGCATCACCTCGGCGTTGTTCTGCTCCGCCAGTTGATTCATCGCCCGCTGGCGTTCTTCTTCCGTGGGGCCAGGGCGCGGGTAGTCGGGGTCGGGCTCCATGAGCCACGGCTTCACGGGCTGCATGCGCACCACCGCGGCCAGATGTGCGGCCGCGTCCCGGCGCTGGCGCTTCAGTCGCGCCACCTCCGCGTCGCCGGCCTCGCGAGCGAGCAGGTCCTGGAGCGTCGCCGCGGCGAACCGCTTCAAATAGAAGTCCTCCTCCCGCTGCTGCGCGGCCTCCAACTCGCGCCGAGCCTCCGGTCCTCCCAGGGCGCCCAGCACGCGCAGTCCCGTGTGGCGCACCAATCGGCTGTGCTCGGCGGCGAGCGCGCCTCGGGCCGCCTGGAGTGCCCGCTCCCCGTGCGACGCGAGCAGCTCGGGGATCCGCTGGCTCGCCACGGCGTCGCTCCAATGGGGGTAGTAGCCGCACAGCAGGGCTTCCGCATTCAGCCGGGCGGCGGACCAGGCCTCCTGCGCCGCGGCCTGGTGCGGGGGCAACTCCCGCTCCGCTTGTTTCCGCCAGCGCTTCTTGGGCGACAGCAGGATTTCGGGTTCATAGGCCCAGAGACTGGGCCGCGTGGCCACGGGCGCGAGCGCCGCCGGCGCGACCTGTACCTGCGCGGCGAGCCTCGTCACCGCGAGGCTCACCCCCTGGAACACCTTCATGAAGTCGTCCAGGCGCTCCAGTGGCTCGGTGCGCCCGGCCAGCGCCTCCAGCAGCGACCCTGGCTTCTCCAGGCCGAGCTCCTTCAGCCGCGCGGCCAGCGGCGCCACCTCGCGAGGCTCCAGCGCGGCCAGGCCATGAGAGAACAGGTCGGCGAGCGTGTCGCGCGTCTCGACCAAGGCGAGCGCCGCGGTGGACGCTCCCACCTCCCGCGCCGCGTCCGTCCGCTCGGTCCGGGACAGCGTGCTGGGCTCCAGGATTCCCCCCTTCACGAGGGGGATGAACTCCAGCGCGTCCGCCGTCTCCACCACCAGGGCCAGGGGCTGGAGCGTGGGCAGCGCTTCTCTCATCCGCACGTCTCCGATGACCGCCCGGAGCGTCACGCTCTCCAGCGCGACATGCAGGAGCTCCTCCAGCTTCTCGTGCGTGGGGAAGAACAGCGCCTGTCCGTCCTCGTCCGTCAGGTGCGCGCGGCCCTTTCCAATGCGCAGCGTCTGCGCGCGGACCACCGCGGGAAGCGCGTCCGGAGTGAACGGGGTCTGGCGCTGTTGGATGAATGCCGTCACCGCCGAGGCCACGTTCGGATGTGCCACCGCCAGCAGCGCTTTCAGGTCCTCATGCTCCACGGCCAGACGCGTGCGCGACTCCACCTCCACGCGGTGGGGCGCGAAGCCCGCGTACTGGCTCCCCGTCGTGTCGTGCAGCACATAGCCTTCGTCGGTGGGCCTCGGCCGCTCATTGGGTCTGCCGGGCACCCGTTCGCGGTAGTGCCTCCCCGAGCCCACGTCCACGTAGCGCCGCTCGCTGCTGTAGGTGTCGGCAGAGTCGCCATCGGGGTGGTACTGGAACCCGTACCCCAGCAGGCGCAGCCCGGAGACCGGCATCTGCTCCGTCTTCGTCGACTCTTGGTCGATGAGCGCCTCGACGAGGGGCGCATCCATCGGCTCTCCGTCCAGGTGCCTCTGGAGCTTGCGCGCCGCGAGGTGCATCTGGACGAGCTGTTCGGTGAACTCGGCGGGCTCGAAGACGGGGCCGTTGCTCGAGTGGAGGGCCGCCAGGCACTTCGCCAACGCCTGGGTCCGCTCGGCCATCCGAGGCAGGCCATTGGCTCGCAGGGCCATGGCCACCTCGCCCACCTGTCCCGGGCGCTCCAAGGCCAGCGACGCCACGCCTGACAAGCACAGCTCCTTCACCAGCGAGAGCACCTGCTCCACGCCCGCCTGACGCAGCTCCGCCGAGTCTGTCGTTCCCTTCTTCACGCCGCGCTTCATCTCGGGCACGTCGGCGGGAGGAGTGGGCGCTGTCGTGGTGGCGAACGCCTCGGGCATCCGGGACCAGGCGACGAGCAGCCCCGCCGCGTGCTTGCAGAAGGGCCGCGAGCGCGCCGCGGGACACGAGCACACCCCGGACACGTCCGTCTCGTCCTCGCCGAACGTCACGGTGACCTGGTACTTCGCCGCGCCCGAGCCTTGAGCCCGTCCGAGGAGCTGGTTCTCGTGACACGCCAGCTCCGACAGGTGCTCGCTGTCGACCAGCGCCATGCCCTTCGCCAGCTCGCTCGCGTCCGTGATGAGCGCCGACAGCGCCGCGGTGCCCCCCGTGAACCGTCGTACCTCAGCCACGCGTTGCCCCTTGCTCGGTGGACGCCATGCGCGGCGTCAGGTCTGGGGGGCGCACCGGGAACAGGTGCAGCTGAGGCAGGGGCGCCCGGTCCGAGGCGAGCGTGGCGCTGCACACCTGCACGCGGCTCCGGTCGCCCACGTCCTTGGGGGAAATCGTCACACCGCCCACGGGCGTGTCACCGCCCAGGATGGATGTCTCCACCGCGCGCGGAGACAGCTTCCAACCCGGTGGGCGAGGACGGTCGTCATGCGCCGCGAGTGCGTCCAGCTCGGCCTTGTACTGGGGCTCAGCGGGCAGGCGGATGTCCGGCATCCAGCGAACGCTATCCAGAGCCTCTGACGTCCCGCAATGCGGGAGGAAACCCAGGGAGGAGGGGCGCGTTCCGAAGGCCCAGCGTGAAGCCGTGGGCAGCTCAGGAGGTCTTGGGGCCCGAGCGCTTCTGGAGCCCGGAGAACTCTCGCGCCACGTCCGCGAAGGCTCGCAGGGCCGGGGACATTCGCGCGCGGCTGGGGAAGTAGAGGAACAACCCCGGGACGACGGGCGCGTAGGGCTCGAGCACCGCGCGCAGCGTGCCGTTCGCGAGCTGGGTCGCCACCAACGGCTCGAACGCGTACGCCAGCCCCACGCCTGCTTCGGCCAGCGTCAGCATCAGCGCGCTGTCGGTGGTCGTCACTGGCCCGGCCACCGGGACGCGCCAGTTCCGGCGGCCCCGCTCCAGCTCCCATGCGTAGCGCGAGCCAGAGGTTTCCGACTGGATACAGATGCAATCGTGTTTCAGGAGGTCCTCGGGCTTCTGGGGCGTGCCCCGTCGCGCCAGATACGCCGGCGCGCCCACCACGAGGAACCGCCGCTCCGTCGACAGGCGGAGCTGCACCATGTCCCGCTCGATGGATTCGCTCAGGCGGATGCCCGCGTCCAACTCCTCCTCGACGATGTCCACCATGCGGTTCTCGGCGCGCACGTGCACCTCGACCTTCGGGTGGCGCGCGAGGAACACCGGCAGCAGCGGCGCGAGGAACACCGGCACGGCCATGGTGGGCACGGTGAGGCGCACGCGGCCCGTCACCTCGCCGGGCCTGGCGGTGGCCAGCTTGAGCGCCTCCATCGCCTGGTCCACCGCGGGCCCCGCGTCCTCCAGCAGGCGACGCCCCGCGTCCGTGAGCGCTACGCTGCGCGAGGTGCGCGTGAGGAGGGTGACGCCCAGCCGTGCCTCCAGATGGCGCACGGCCTGGCTGAGCGCGGACGGGGAGAGCGCCAGGTCCGCCGCGGCCGCCGCGAAGCTGCGTCGGCGCGCGACCGCGAGGAAGGCATTCAGCGCGTTGAGCGGAGTGGTGGCCATCGTGTCGCTGTCCTATCGGCCCCGCTCCGCTCGCGCCAGTCGGCAGCGCCCATCACTCCCGCGGCAGGCTGGCCATGTCGATGACGAAGCGGTAGCGCACGTCGCCCTTCATCATCCGCTCGTAGGCCGCGTTGACCTGCTGAATGGGGATGATCTCCACGTCGGATGCGATGCCTCGCGCGGCGCAGAAGTCGAGCATCTCCTGCGTCTCCGCGATGCCGCCAATCATCGAGCCGACCAGCCGCTTGTTCCCGTTGATGAGCGAGAACGCGCCCACGGGCGTCGGCGTCGGCGGCGCGCCCACCAGCACCATGGTGCCGCGCGGGCGCAGCATGCCCAGGTACGCGTTGTAGTCGTGCTCGGCCGAGACGGTGTCGATGATGAGGTCGAAGTGGTTCGCCAGCCGCGCGAACGTGGTGGGGTCCGTCGTGAGGGCGAAGCCCTGGGCACCCATCCGGCGCGCGTCGTCCTGCTTGCGCGTGGACGTGCTGAGCAGCGTCACCTCGGCGCCCATCGCGGCCGCGAGCTTCACCGCCATGTGGCCCAGTCCGCCCAGGCCCACCACGCCCACGCGGTCTCCCGGCTTGCAGTTCCACTGACGCAGGGGCGAGTACGTGGTGATGCCAGCGCACAGCAGCGGCGCGGCCTTGGCCGGGTCCAGCCCCGCGGGGATGCGCACCACGAAGTGCTCGGTGACGACCATCCGCGCCGAGTAGCCGCCGTAGGTGGGCGTCTTCCGGTCCAGCTCCGTGCCGTTGTACGTGAACGCGGTGCCCTGCTCGCAGAACTGCTCCGCGCCATCGCGGCACTGCGCGCACGTCCGGCACGAGTCCACGGTGCAGCCCACGCCCACCAGGTCTCCCACCTTGAACTTCGTGACGCCCGAGCCCACGCGCTGCACGCGACCGACAATCTCGTGCCCCGGGACCATGGGGAAGAGGCCGCCGCCCCACTCGTCGCGGGCCTGGTGGATGTCGGAGTGGCAGATGCCGCAGTACAGGACGTCGAGCACCACGTCGTGAGCGCCGGGCTCGCGGCGCTCGATGGTGGTGGGCGCCAGGGGCGCATGGGGCGTGGCGGCGGCGTAGGCAGAGGTCTTCATGTCCAGGTCTCCAGTCGGTGTGTCGAAGGCGCCCAGATATGTCCCTGAACCATCGTTCGGGAAACACGAGGAGTGTGCATGGCCCGTGTAGGAAAACTTCACGTTCCCCGAGGAGCCCTGTCGCGCGTTGTCCGCGCGCGCCGGGCTGACTAAGACGGGGGCATGTACGCGCTCGCCATCGTCCGTTATCGCCGTCCGCTCGAAGAGGTGCTGCCCCACGTCGACGCGCATCGCGCGTACCTGGGCGCGCTGCACGCGCGCGGGGTGGTGTTGGCCTCGGGCCCGTTGGATCCGCGCAGCGGTGGCGCGGTGCTGCTGCGTGTTCCGGACGCGGACGCACACGCCACGCTCTCGCGCATCCGCGACGAGGACCCGTTCACCCAGGCGGGTGTCGCCCAGTACGAGCTGCTGCCGTGGGTGCCCGGCATCGGCCGCGAGTCGCTCGACAAGCTCTAGCGCTCGCGGCGCGCGTCACGCGTAGATTTCCGCGCTCTCGGTAGCCATGGCCACGCGGCGGTTCACCTGGTCCAGGCGCTCGTAGCGCTCGCGCAGCATGTCCCGGTAGGCGTGCTGCTCCGCGTGAGCAATCTCCTCCAGCAGCACGCGCAGCGCCGCGTCCAGGGCCTGCTTCAGCTCGCGCGCGTCCTCGTCCGACAGTTCCAGCAGCATGGCGGAGCCCTCCTGTCTCAACGTTAGGCACCCGCTCGCGTGAGACCGCGCGAGGGCCGCCCGGGGCTCGGCCGCGAGGCGCTCCAGGCGCCCCCTCCGCTCCCTGCTCTCGCGCGGGAATGCGCCGTGCTTCAGCGCCACCAGGGAGCGTTCGCCGCACCGCGTGCCCGCCTCCTTCCCGCGTCGCCGCGTCCGCGTCTTCATCTTGAGCCCAGGGGGCGCGAACGAATCCCCGGCGCCCCGGCCACTCCGATGGCCGATGACGCGAAGGAGGCTCCCGATGGTGAAGCTGGGAAGCGTGCGCGAGGGTATGACGGTGCGCGCCGCGGATGGACACAAGGTGGGGCACGTCGTGGGCGTGGGCGACACCCACTTCGAGCTGGAGAAGCACCTGGTGCCCATCCCGCGTCGCGACTACCTCATCGACTACGGCGACGTGGATGTGGTGCGCGGGCGCGAGGTCTTCTTGAAGCAGGCGGACCATCCGCTGCTCACCCTGGAGGTCGACGATGACGGCGGCGCCTTGCCTCCGCGCAACAGCGGCAGCCTGGACGCGGAGCCCAGCAATGAGACGCCGGGGATTGCCTCACCCTCCTGAGTGACGCGCCGCGCGCTGCTCGCTGGGAAGGAGGGGAATTCCAACCTGCCAGGCGGGGCAACCGTCTGAAATCATTCAGGTAAAGCCGACAAGGCATGTCAGACCGTCAGGTTAGACCTCGCCCTTCGACCCGACGTCCAGGTGGGGGACATGCGACGGCTTTCGGCTTCTTGCGTCACGGTGGCGCTCTTCACGGTGGTCTTCTCTTGCAGCCCGGGTCCGCGCGCGGACACGGGGGAGGCGGAGCTTGATGGCGTGCCCGGCGCGCTGCTCACGCCTCGGCGGTTGCTGCCCTTCGTCCAGTTGGAGGACGGGCGCGTGTTGGCGGCCGGAGGGCATGACGGGCACCGCACGTTGACGGCGTGCGAGGTGTTCGAGCCCGAGACCGGCGAGTGGCACGCCACGGGCGCGCTGCACACGGGGCGGCGCAATCACGCGACGGTGCGGCTCGCGGATGGGCGCGTGCTGGTGGTGGGTGGCACCAACGGTCTGGCGATGGGCGCGCTGGCGAGCGCGGAGGTCTTCACGCCCGCCACGGGCACGTGGGCGGAGGTGTCGCCCATGCATGAGCCGCGCAATGATCCGGCGATGGTGTTGCTGGCGGATGGGCGCGTGCTGGTGGCGGGCGGCACGGACGTGGATCGCCGCGTGTTGCGCTCGGCGGAGCTGTTTGATCCGACGACGGGCACGTGGTCTCCGGCCGAGCCACCCGCGTTCGCGCGAGGTGGGGCGCGCACGGCCGTGCTGCTGCGTGATGGTCGAGCGCTCTTCGCCAGCGGTCTCCAGTCAGAGCTGTACGACGCGACCACGGGCCACTGGGAGAAGGCGGGCCTGGTGGGCGGCGCGGCGGGCACGCATCGACTGGGGCACACGGTGACGTTGCTGCCAGACGGGCGCGTGCTCGTGGTGGGTGGCATCACCCAGCGCGCGGCGGAGACGGCGGAGGTGTTCTCTCCGGTGACGGGCGCGTGGACGTTGTTGCCGTCGCCCATGGTGCCGCGTGACCACCACACCACGGTGGTGACGTCCGAGGGCGCGGTGCTGGTGATGGGCGGAGAGCACTACACCACGGGCGCGCTCGCCTCGGTGGAGCGCTTTGAGCCGACGACGGACACGTGGTCCTCCTCGCCCGCGCTCCACGACGCGCGAGAGGGCGCCACCGCGTTGCTGCTGCCGGACGAGACGGTGGTCCTGGCGGGCGGTTGGAACGAGTTGGGAACGCTCGCGCTCAGCGAGGCGTACGTGCCGGACAGCTGCGTGCCCGCCACGTGCGCGACGCGAGTGGGCACGTGCGGCGCTGTGCAGGACGGCTGCGGGCGCGTGCTCGACTGCGGACCGTGCACGGTGCCGGAGCGCAGCGGTCCGTAGCGCGCGGAGACGTTGCGTGTCGCTTTGCTCCGGCACTCAATGCCGGAGCGAAGCGGTCCATGCCGCGCGGGGTCTTGGATTCGGCGCGAAGTCCGCGCATCGCGCCGAGTTTCCGGGACTGGTGTCCAGCCGAGAGAGCGCCACGGCCCCGAAGGCCCTGCATCGCAGCGGCATGCGAAGTCCTCGCGTGCCAGACTGCGCGCCATGCGCACTTGGAAACGGTTCCTCTTCCTTCCGCTTGTCTGGTCCACCGCTTGCGCCACCGCGAACACCGCCGCATCGCCGGCCGTTGCTTCGCCCGCGCCGACGGCCGCTCCGGCCGCGTCAGCTCCAGTTGCCCGCGCCGCCGTGGAGCGGCCCTTTGGAACGCTGCGAGAGCAGGCCGAGCGTCAGCAGTCCTGGCTGCGTGAGCGCCTCACGGTCGCGGTGCCCGAGCTGATGCGCAAGTACGGCGTGCAGATGTGGGTCGTCCCCATGCGCGAGTACAACGAGGACCCGGTCTTCAAGGCGCTCGTGTCGCCCACCACGTTCGCCGCGCGCCGCCGCACCATCTACGTGTTCTTCGACCGGGGACCGGAGAAGGGCGTGGAGCGGCTGGCCCTGGGCGGAGGCTCGCAGGGCGGCGTGTACGAGCCGCGCCGCGCGCAGCAGCAGGTGGACCGAGGCGGCGCCACGCGGGCCGCCGAGCTGTGGGGCCCCGAGCAGTGGCAGGTACTCAAGCAGGTGCTCGAGGAGCGCCAGCCGAAGTCCGTCGCCATCAACGTGTCGCGCACCTTCGCCTTCGCGGACGGCCTCTCCCATGGCGAGTACGAGGGCATGGCCGAGGCGCTCGGGCCGGCCTGGATGAAGCGCTTCAAGCCCGCGGGCAACCTGCCGGTGGACGTCATCGCGTGGCGGAGCGCGGACGAAGCGCGCTTCTACGAGGACCTGACGAAGCTCGCGTGGAACGTCATCGAGACGGCCTTCTCCAGCCAGGTCATCACCCCGGGCGTCACGCGCACGCAGGACGTCGAGTGGTGGATGCGCCAGCGCCTGGGCGACCTGGGCCTGGACACGTGGTTCCAGCCGGACGTGGACGTGCAGCGCCAGGGCGCCACGGAGGAGCAGGTGGGGGACAACCCCCTCATCCAGCGCGGCGACGTGCTGCACTGCGACTTCGGCATCACCGCGCTGCGCCTCAACACGGACACCCAGCACATGGGCTACGTGCTGCGCGAGGGCGAGCAGGACGTTCCGGAGGGCCTCAAGGCCGCGCTCCAGCGCTCCAACCGGCTGCAGGACATCGTCATCGCGGAGCTGCGCCCCGGCCGCACCGGCAACGACATCCTCCGCGCCTCGCGTGAGCGGATGAAGGCCGAGGGCATCGACGGCACCGTGTACTCGCACCCCATCGGGCTGCACGGCCACGGCGCCGGGCCCATGATTGGCCTGTGGGACCGGCAGGAGGGCGTGCCCGGCAACGGCGACCACACCGTCATCCCCAACGAGTGGTTCTCCATCGAGCTGCAGGCCACCAGCGCCGTGCCGGAGTGGGGCGGGCAGCAGGTACGCTCGGCGCAGGAGGAGGACGTCACCGTGGATGCGTCCGGCACCCTGCGCTGGGCGTGGCAGCGCCAGACGCGCTTCCACCTGGTGCGTTAACCGCCGTGGCTACTGCTGCTGCGGTGCGCCGGTGAGCGACTTGAGCAGGTCCACCAGGGCCTGCTTCTCCTCCGAGTCCAGGCCCAGCTTCTGGATGGACTCGGAGCGCTTCCCCGGGAAGGTGCCCGCGGGGTCGCCGCCCTTGTCGTAGAACTCCACGACGTCCTCCAGCGTGCGCAGCGAGCCGTTGTGCATGTACGGCGCCGTCAGCTCCACGTTGCGCAGCGTCGGGGTCCGGAAGGCGCCCTCCATCTCCTCGCGCTTCGTCACCAGGTCCGTGCGCAGCCGCTGCAGCCGCTTGGCGTCCTCTCCGTCGGGGGCGTCGCTGTAGGGGCCCGCGGCGTTGAAGGTCCAGTCGAGCAGCCCGTCCGCCACCGCGCCGCGCCCGTGCTGGCTCTCCGCCGCGTCGTCGCGCAGGCCCAGGTTGTGGAACGCGCCGTTGTCGTTGAGCGCGGCGCCCTTGTGACACAGGATGCACTGGCCCTTGCGGAGGAACGTCTTGAGGCGCAGGTACGCCGGGTCCTTCTTCTGGGTGCCGGTCTCCACCGCCGCGAGGAAGCGCTTCACGTCCTCGTCGAAGGGCGACGCCGTGCGGTTCACCCCGGCCTCGTACGCGGCCAGCATCTTGCCCACGTTGGCCAGCAGGCGGTTGCCGTCGGACTCGTCCGCGGGCGCTCGGCCGAAGAACTTCTGGTAGCTCTGCCGGTAGTCCGCGTCGCCATCCAGGTGCGTGCGCACGATGTCGGCGTTGGAGTTCATCTCCACCGGGTTCGTCAGCGGCAGCACGGCCTGGGACCACAGCTCGTCCGCGCGGCCATCCCACATGTACCAGGTGTTGAAGCCCGCGTTGATGATGGTGGGCGGGTTGCGCACGGTCCGCTGGCCGTCACAGCCCTCGGCGGTGGGCGTGTCCACGGTGCGGCCCTCGCCGTCGTGACAGCTCTGGCACGACACCGTCTTGCAGCGCGACAGGCCCGGGTCATGGAACAGCCGGTTGCCTACCCGGAAGGCCTCCGCGTTGCCCTCCAGCCGGTTGGTCGCATCGCGCGGCAGCGGGGTGCTGCCCAGCGGCGACAGGTTCCGCAGGTCGTCGAGTTCGTCCTCGGACGGGAAGGGCGCTTCGGACTCGCACGCCACGCCCAACAGCCCTGTCAGGGCCAAGGCGAAGGCCTTGCTACGCACAGAGGATGCTCTCATCGCCGGGGGTTCCTTCGTTCCGGGCCCCCCGTGCCGGCCGCTGCGCCCCGGGAACGAGCCACCGAGCGAGCTTGCCGCCCTCACCCCAGTGATGCAATCCGGAATTCCCCGCCGTTCCCCACCCGCGCCAGCCCGAAGACAGGCGGCGCGAGGGTGGGGACTACGGGCCCGCCACGCGCCGAATCAGGACGCGCAGGTGAGCTGGAAGTCGCGCAGCGCCGTCTCGTACTTCTTCATCGACAGCGAACCCTCGGCCGGGGTGGCGGTCGGGGCCGCGCCGTTGGTGCACTTGACGTCCGCGCCCACGACCAGGTTGATCTTCAGGTCCGTCTCGTGCGGCAGGCCCGACACGAAGTACTGGCAGCGGTCACCGCGGCTGTTCGCCTTGATCTCCCCCTTGCCCAGGGCCACGCCCGGAGCGGCGGCGGAGGAGACGACCACGCGAACGCTGTCGCACGGGTTGCTCTGCAGGCCGGCCTTGGGCACCGCGACCACTCCGCTGACAGTGGCGGTGCCGCCCGGCCCACCCGCGCTCCCCGTGGTGGCGCAACCCGCGGCGGCCAGAATCAATGCGGCGACAGCAATGCGAGACATGGAATCCTTCTTTCAGAGAAAGAGAAAAGTGATGGGTGGCGGCGGGCCGCCGTCCAGGCAACCTACGTCGCGCGCCACATACAATTGCTTCGGGAATTCATTCCACGAGGGTGATGCCTCCGGGAATGGAGAACTGGCATGGAATCCCGGGCGAGACCGCACTCTGCGTCGGTATAGAGAGGGACCCGAGGTCTCGGGGATGAGCGCGGTTGATGCGTCGAATCAATGACAGACATACCCACTCCTGGGACAAATCCAGCCATTCCCAAAGATGAACATCCGTCCCGCCTCTGGGAATGCCTGTCGGCTCGAACGGCGGGGGTGGCTTGAGGGGGCGAGCCTCACCGGCCGCGCACCGCGACATGCAACCGTGACACTGCTCCCTTGCCTGCTGCCGCGGGCCGCGACCGCGCCCACGGTGAAGGGGCAGGGAGAGGAGACGCTCATGTCGATGCAGAGGCAGGACGAGACGCTGTCGTGGTCGGGGCTGGGCGTGGGGACGGACCGCCCATCCTTCCTGGCGAAGGTGCGCGAGCAGCTCCCGGACTACGAGCCGGAGCAGGCCTCGGAGGCGGTGTGCTGCGGGCTGTCGGCGCTGTTGCCGGGCGGGTTGGTGGCGCAGATCCGCCAGCAGCTCCCCGAGGATGCCCGCTCGTTGATGGACGGCTGCGAGCGCAAGCCGGGCGCGGACGCGGGCCGGATGGACCGGGATGACTTCTACCTGCACGTGGCCAACCACCTGAACGCGGAGCCGGAGAACGTGCGGCTCGTGCTCCACGGCGTCTTCGCCGCGCTCCAGACGCAAATCACCGAAGGGGAGGCCCGGAAGATTGAAGGGCAGTTGCCGCGCTGGCTGGCGGGGACGTGGGCCGCGGCGCGGGTGGGGATTGATCGCCCGTCGTGAGCGGGCGCGGCGCCTCGGGGCTCGCATGGGCCCCGGGCGCCGCTCGCGGCGTCAGTAGGTGCCGCCCAGGGACAGCGTGGCCTGGTAGCGCCCGCTGCCGGCGTCATTGCCCGGAGTGGGCGCGAAGTCCTGGCCGAGCAGGAAGTCGTAGTTCACGCGCGCGTCCGCGGTGAACGTCTTGCCCATCTGGTAGCGCAGGCCCACGCCCACCGGTGCGTACGCGCTCGTGTCGTCCTTGAAGCCGAGCTGGGCGCCCCGGAAGTCGTTGCGGATGTTGAAGTGCTCGAAGCCGATGCCGCCCAGCACGTAGGGCTGGAGCCGGGTGTCGGTGAGGTCCGCCACCAGCGCCGCCTGCCCGCCGTTGCGCACGATGTCGGGCCCGTCCGTGATGCCGCCCTCGGTGCGGCCCCGGGTGTCGATGTCGGAGAGGCCGCCGCTGTACCCCAGCTCCAGGCCGAGCATGGGCACCGGCCGGTAGCCCACCACGGCGCCATACGAGGCACCGGGTTGCAGCTCGGGCGCGAGCTTGCCCGTGTAGCCCTCCATGCCGCCGCCGATGAGCGCGTAGAGGCCGGTGCCCGCCTGTTTGCTCTCGCGTTTGACCGTGACGGTCTCGGTGGAGGTGTACGTCTGGTTCGTTGACCGGTAGTCGTCCTCGGCCAGCGCCACGCTCGCCCCCAGCGCCGCCGCGCATGCGCCCACGCGAATGATGGTCCTCATGATGTCCCGGACTCCTTTCGTTCGTTCGAAGCGCAACGTGGAGTGCACGCGACTCAAGGGCAACGGGATGGCCCGGAAGGTCCTTCCTCGTCCACCCGGTGGGCACGCGATGGGCGCACCGGGTGAACGCCGCTTCCCACCCTGGGCAAGGGCGGGGTGTCTCTCAGGGCAGCCGAGCCAGCGCGGCCTTGGCCTGCACCAGGCCGTGGCCATAGCCGGAGTCGCGCCCCGGCGGGCCCAGGTCGCGGGCGGAGGACTCGAGCACGTTGCGGACCTGGAGCGGCGTCAGCTCGGGGTGGGCGCTCCACAGCAGCGCGGCCACGCCGCTGACATAGGGCGTGGCCATGGACGTGCCGGACGAGTAGGCGTAGTCGACCGGCCGCAGCGTGAGGTGCACGGAGTGGCCCACCATGCGCCGCAGCAGCACGGTGCTGGACGCCTGGCTGATGGTGACCGCGGGCGCCCAGTGGCCCTCGCGAGGCAGCGCGGCGATGTCCACCGTGCCCCCCGCTCGCGAGTCATCCGGACCGAACACGACGGCGCGCGCGCCCTGCATCATCACCGTGGCCGTGGCGTCATCGACGGACACCGGGCCGGGCCGCACGTACGCGATGAAGCCGTCGCACGTGCTGCCCTGGCACGAGCCGAGCGAGTCCCCCTCGCCGCAATCCACCAGCTGCCCCACCGCGTCGCCCGCCGGCGCGTACATCAGTGAGCGCGACACGGGGTGCATGCCCTCCACCTCCAATTCGGAGAAGGCGCCCAGGCCCCGCGGGAAGGTGGACAGCACGTCCACGCCCGGCGCCACCAGGCTCAGCTCCGGCCCTCCGGACGAGAACGAGGCGCGGCGCCCCTGTGCGTCCACCGCGCCCACCGCCAGCACGGACGGATCCGCCGCCGGGTACAGCACGGGACCGGCACCCTGGTTCCCCGCCGCGGCCACCACGAGCATCCCGTGGTCCAGCGCGGCCTTGAACGCCTCCTCCGACAGCCGCGTGCCCGAGCCGCCGCCCAGCGACAGCGACGCGACGCGCGCGCCCTGCTGCTCGCACCACTCGAGCGCCTCGAACACGTAGCTCATCTGCGTGCGCCCGTGCGTGTCGAGCACCCGGGCGATGAGCAGCTCCGCCTCGGGCGCCACGCCCACCACGCCGTCTGGCCCCAGCACCGGCGCGCCCTGTCCGCCCTGCCCGCGCCGCGCCGCGAGGATGCCCGTCACGTGCGTGCCGTGGCCCTCGCCCCACACGCCGCCCTCGCTGTCGCTCGGGTCGTCATCGCCGTAGAGGAAGTCCTTGCTGGCGACCACCGCGCCCTGGAACTCCGGGTGCTGCACGTCCAGCCCGCTGTCGATGACGCACACCCGCACGCCTCGGCCCGTGGGCGCGCCCGGGTCCGGCTGACCGTCGCCATTCGCGTCCCACACGTCCGCGGCCTGCACCATCCGCAGGCCGTCCATCTGCTCGGAGGGCCAGGCCCCCAGCGACGATGCCGTGACGGCGCCCAGCGCCGCCGCTCGGGGCAGCTCCTGGCTGAACCACACTTGATCCGCCTCGATGCTGTCCACCCGAGGGTCCGCCGCCAGCCGCGCGCGCTCCTCCGGATTGACCCGCGCCGCCACGGCCGGGATGTTGCGGAAGACGATGCTCACCTTCCCGCTGGCCACCGTCGCCGCGCTCACGTGGCGCCGCTCGCGGTAGCGGATGAGCACGGGCTCTCGGCCGTCTTCGTCCACCTGGCCCGGCTCGATGACGGGCGCCGCGCGCAGCCCCTGCCGCGCCTGGCCCGGACGCGGGAGTCCCTGGGGTGTCTGATCCGGACGCGTGCCCGCGATGACACCTGGGCACACCTGGCCCTGGGCCTGAGTGGAGGTGGACACATCCAATGCACACGCCGAAATCGTCAGGAGTCCGATGAGTCCCCATCGCCGCATGACCCGCTCCTTCTCTTCACGTCGCCCGTGGACTTCGGGGGTTCACGGCCGAAACGATTCCGGCCACACCGGGCGCGCGTGCTCTTGAGGAAGTGCATCGCGCTCCGGCCCGGCAACGGCTCGGGGGGCCGCCTGGCCCCGTGGGGTGCGCCGGTTCACATGGCATGTGTTGCCGTGATGACCTGCTTTCCGCGTTATCGGCGGTGCTGGGGGGATGCCGCGCAACCCGCTGAAAAGTGGACCGCGCGGGGGTGGGCACACCTCCGCCGTTCGGGGTTGGCCCGCAAACTCCGTGCAACGCCGAATGAGGCTGCGCGTATCGGTCCGTTGCACGGACCGTTGTGCCTGGAGGGTCTGACATGGCCCCCCAGGGTCGGGTTTTCACTTCCGGGCGACAGCGGTGTCTGAGCGGGGGAGCGGCCTCGGGGCAGCTTGATTCCGCATGTGCCCCGTGGTGCGCTCCGGACCGAAGCCATGAGCACCGCACCGACAGAGTCACCCCGATTTCTGGGGCGTTACGAGCTTGTCCACCTCTTGGGGCAGGGAGGAATGGGCGAGGTGTACCTCGCGAAGCTCTCCGGGGCGGCCGGCTTCGAGAAGCCCTGCATCGTCAAGACCATCCTCCCGGCGTTGCTGAAGGACCGGCAGTTCCTGGACCGGTTCCACCACGAGGCCAAGGTGCTGGTGCACCTGGTCCACTCCTCCATTGCCCAGGTGTACGACATGGGGGAGGCGGACGGGACGTACTTCATGGCGTTGGAGTACGTGGCGGGCGTGGACCTGGCGTACCTGCTGGAGCAGGCGCGCGCGCAGGGCCGGGCCGTCCCGCTGCCGGTGGCCCTGTACGTGGGCCAGAAGATGGCCGAGGGCCTGGGCTACGCGCACCGCAAGGTGGGCCCGGACGGCGAGGCCCTGGGCATCGTCCACCGCGACGTGTCCCCGCACAACGCGATGGTGTCGTACGAGGGCGAGGTGAAGGTCATCGACTTCGGCCTCGCCAAGTCCGCGGCGCGCAGCAAGTACACGCTGCCGTCCACGGTGATGGGGAAGCTGGGGTACATGTCCCCGGAGCAGGTGCGCGCCGAGCCCCTGGACCACCGCAGCGACATCTACTCGTGCGCGGTGGTGCTGTGGGAGATGCTCGCGGGCCGCACGCTCATCCCCCATGGAACCGTGGGCGAGATGATGGCGGCCATGTCCCAGCCGGTGGTGCCCGCGCTCCAAGAGCTGCGGCCGGACGTGGACGCCACGCTGGATGCGGTGGTGCGGCGAGCGCTGACGGCGTCTCCCGCGGACCGCTATGCGCGCGCGGATGACTTCGCCCGGGCCCTCAACGCGGAGCTGCTGCGCGTGGGCACGCCCCTGGGCGCCGAGGAAGTGGGCCAGTTCGTCCGCGCGATGTGCCCGGACGCCTTCGCCGCGCAGCGGAAGTTGATCTCCAAGGTGTCGAGCAATCCCGGCGGCGTGGCGCGCACGCCCCCGCCCGGGGCGGGCGCGTATGGGACGGGCCTCTATGGCGTGAGCCCCGCGCCCGGCATGGCCGATGTCTCTGGCACGGGGCCCACGATGGTTCGCCCGCGCGATGCGTCCGCGCCGGGTTCGCGGCCGGACTCCGGTGGCGTGGCCCGCGAGGGAGAGCAGGTGGACGCCTCGGCGCTCGGCGCCACCGCGGTGCGTCCTCCCAGCGGACCCACGGCGCCCCTGGCTTCCTCCACCGCCGTGACGCCAGCGCCGCTCGCGGCGTCGCCCACGGTGACCGAGCCGCCCCGGCGTCGCTCGCGGGGGCTCGTGGTGGCGCTGGCCGCGCTCCTGCTCGTGGGCTCCACCGCCGCCACCACCGCGTACTTCGTGAAGGCGCGACTCCAGTCGAACGGGGCGGGCACGCCCGTCGCCCTGGCGGAGCCCGCGCCTCGACCGCCGCCGCCGGGACATCCTCCGCATCCGCGTCCTCCCCCGCCGCATCCCGGTGAGGACGGTCCGCCGCCGCCGGGTGAGGAGCCGCGCGAGCCACCTCCCGTGGACGCGCAGGGCCGTCCCCTCCACGGAGGCCCGGAGCCGATGGTCCCAAGCCAGCCAGGCCCCGCGATGGCGGAGGCCGCTGCCCCGAGTGCTGCTTCCGACGCGGGCGTGGCGATGCCCCACGCCGAGGAGCCCGCGACCGCGGAGGCGACGCCCGCCGTGGGCACGGGCCCGACGGCGGCGCCCGAGGTGAAGCCCGCGTCGGTGACTCGGCCGCGGAAGGCCGGGGTCTACGTCGCGGCGAAGTCCGTGGCGGAGGTGAAGACCGTCCGAGGCGAGTTCGTCATCCCCGGCGAGCAGGGCCCCGGGCTGGGTCCGAGCACGTCGCTCCAGGTGGTGGGGCCGCCCGTGAAGGCGAAGGGCGGCAAGCGGCGGCTGTTGGGCTGGGCCACGGTGGAGCGGTTCCGGCCGAGGCTCGGAGTCGTCCAGCTCCGGTTGGATGATGACGCCTTCGCGGCGGAGGAGCCTCGCTTCGTGGTGCTGCCCGAGCAGGCCGCGGCCGCGCCCGTCGTGGAAGCGCCCGCGGCCGTGACACCTCCTCCCGCCGCGGAGGCCCAGAAGCCCGCGAGCCTCAAGCTGCAGGGGCGGGTGGTGGTGCAGAGCCTGGGCGGGCTGGGCCTCCTCAACCGCCGCTACGTGGTGCACAACTCGAGCAGCGTGCCGTGGACGGACTGCAAGATCATGCGCGCCGCGCAGGAGAGCGCCCGCATTCCCCGCGTGCTGCCCGGCCGCCCCATGTCCGTCGCGTTCGGCGACTTCGCGTGGGACGATGACGTGCCCTACTTCCAGCAGGAGAACCGGCTGGTCATCCAGTGCCTGGAAGGCTCGGGCGAGTTCTACGTGAGCCGCTGACGCGGGGCCGCCCAGCTGTGGCGGCCCTCGCGCCGGAAGTCAGTCGCCCGGAATCACTTCGGGAGTCGCTCCGAGGCCACGGGGCACGCGGCGACCACCTGGCTGACCTCCGGGTCTCCTCGGCGGGCGTCGCGCACCGCGCGCGACAGCGACGTCTTGCACTCCCACGTCACGTCCCGCGTCCCGTGGCAGCAGTGCCAGCCCGTCAGCGTGCGGCCCAGGTACTTGAGCAGCTCCTGCTTCGTGGGCATGACGATGAACCACGCCGCGGCGGCCAGCAGGGCCACCCAGGGGAGCTGGGGCACCAGGGCCTTCAGCCACGCCACGACGCCGGGCCGGAGCGTCTCGGCGTGCACGCCCTGCGCCTCGTCCAGGGGCCGGCGCTGAAGCACGGGCTGCATGGGCAGCTCCAGCGGCGCGGTGAACGCGCGCGCCAGGCCGCGCCCCAGGCCCGGAGGCTGACCGCCGCGCACCAACTGGATGCCCAGGAGCTGCCGTCCCAGCGTGCGCCCCGTCAGCCCGCCCACTCCGCTGAGGAGAAGCCAGGCGAGGCCCACCGCCACCGCGAGCGCCGTGTGCGTGCGGTCATGCTCCAGGGCGCGCAGGGCACCCCACCCCCAGAGCCCGGCGGACACGAGGTCCAGCAGGTCCGCCACCCACACTCGCCACTGGAGGCGAGCTGCCTCCGTCACCGTATCCGTCGAGAACAACGTCCCGTGAGTCATCTGCCTCTCTCAAGGCGCCACCATAGTCCGTCGCGCGCCGAAGGGCCCGGACGTTCGCCGGGGGGCTCGGTCCGCCCCGTGACACTCGTCCTTTCCAGTGCTGAGCGCTGGCGCGTCCGGATGACGCCCGGGGAACACCGTGCGTGGCGGACAGTCATCGGTGTCGGACAGGGCCTGTAGCCTTCAGCGGGCGTGATTTCGCTGGATGACAGCCTGTGGCCTCTGCTCATCGCCCGCTTCGAGGGTCCACAATCGCCCGATGAGCTCGAGGCCTACCTCGAGCGGACCGCCGGCTACTTCCGCCGTCGCGAGCCCATGGTGATGCTGGTGGACGCCCGGGACGCCGTGGGCATGCCGCCCGCGCAGCGCCAGCGGCAGGCGGAGTGGCAGCGCCAGCACGAAGCGGTGCTGCGGCACTTCAACCAGGGCACCGCGTTCGTCATCACCTCGCCCGCCGTGCGGCTGTCCCTGAACGTCATCCTCGCGCTGCGCCCGCTGGTGGCGCCGCATGTCGTGGTGCCCACGCTCAGGCAGGCCATTGGCTGGGCGGCGGACCGGTTCGAGGAGACGGGACACCGCTTCCCCGCGCTGCGGCTGCGCACGGCGCTGCTGGGCTCCCGGCGCGGCAGCGGCTAGCGCGAGCCCACGCGTCCCAGGGCTTCCCGGGGCGGTGCGCCCGTCGCGGGCCTGAGTCACGGAGGTTGGTCGGTCACGACCGGGGGGCGTGGCGGCTGTCCGTTTCCGGGAGTGGCGCGCCGTGCCACGGGCTCCCATCTTCCCGTCAGCGCGGTGCGGCGAGCCCGTGGCGGGCCTCGTCGCGCGCGCGAGGGCCATGACCCCGGAGGTTGGGGGATGGTGGGCGGAGGCGGCAGCGGCGGGGGGATGTCGGGGAGCGTCGGGGAGGTCGAGGGTCCCTCGCCGCTGTCGCCAAGGTCTTGCCCCCCACTTGGATAGGGCGAGGTTCTGCCGGACACTGCGCCCCCATGCACTCGCGGGTCGGGCGCCAGGCGGGATGGCGCCACCTCATCCACTGCTGCTTCCTCGTGGTCCTCCTCGTTGGGGCGCCCGGACTGACGCTCGACGCGCATCGCCGCGTCACGCAGTACGTCCACGACGTGTGGCAGAGCGAGGATGGGCTCCCGCAGAACACCATCTTCACCATGGCCCAGACGCGGGATGGCTACGTCTGGCTGGGCACCTTCGAAGGGCTGGTGCGCTTCGACGGCGCGCGCTTCACCGTGTTCGACCGGCGCAACACGCCCGAGCTGCGCAGCCACGCGGTGTCGGCGCTCGTCGAGGATGCGTCGGGCACGCTGTGGGTCGGCACCGAGCGCGGGCTGCTCGCGTACGGGCACGGCGGCTTCGTGCGGGCGCATGGCGCGGCGAGTCCGCTGGCCGACGTGAAGGTGACGGTGCTCGCGGTCAGCGACGGCGTGCTGTGGGTGGGCACGCGCGAGGGGCTGTGGCAGGTGCCGCTCACGGACGGCGCCACGGCGCAGCGGTACACCGAGGCGCAGGGCCTGCCCTCCGCCATCATCCATTCACTGGCGTCCGACGCGGCGGGCGGCTTGTGGGTGGGCACGGACGCGGGCCTGGCGCGCCTGGTGGGCGGACGCGTGGAGCCCGCGCCCTTTCCCTTCCCGGGCCAGGACGCCGCGCCGCCATCCGTCTCGGCGCTGCGCGAGGACGCGGCGGGCGTGCTCTGGGTGGGCACCACCGTGGGCCTCTTCTCGTGGGCGGAAGGGCGGGTCACCCGCTACACCGAGGCCGAGGGACTCCCGGCGGGCCCCATTGGCGCGCTGCTGACGGACCGGCACGGCAACCTGTGGGTGGGCACGCGACGCGGCGGGCTCGTGCGCTACGGCGCGGGCGCCTTCGAGCGCCAGGGGGCCGGCGAGGCCCTGGCCAGCGTCTCCGTGCTGTCCCTGCTGGAGGACAGCGAGGGCAACCTGTGGGTGGGCACCTTTGCGGGCCTGCACCGCCTGCGCGACGGCGCCTTCGCCACCTTCGGCCGGCCCGAGGGGCTGGGGCACGAGACGGCGAGCGCGGTGCTGGAGTCCCGCGACGGCGTGCTGTGGCTGGGCACCATGGGCGGCGGCCTGTTCCGCATGGAGGAGGGGCGCATCTTCCCCGTGACGGTCGCGGACGGCATGCCCGAGGAGACGGTGCTCGCGCTGGCGGAGACGCCGGACGGCGCGCTGTGGGTGGGGACGATGGGCGGCGTGTACCGCTCGGATGGCCGCCACCACTTCACGCGCGTGCTGTCGCGGGCGCAGGGCTTGCCGGACGACACGGTGACGGCGCTGCTGCCCGTGTCCGGCGGAGACCTGTGGGTGGGCATGCAGCACGGGCTGGCGCGCGTGCACGGCGGCTCGGTGACGGTGTTCGGGGCGAAGCAGGGCATCCCCACGGACGCCATTGCCGTGATGCTGGAGGACCCCCTGGGCGGGGTGTGGTTTGGCTCGGACGCGGGGCTCATGCGCTGGGACGGCAAGGGCTTCACGCGCTACACCATGAAGGACGGTCTGCCCGGCGACGCGGTGCTCGCGCTGCTGGCGGATCCAGACGGCACGCTGTGGGTGGGCACCGAGACGGGGCTCGCGCGGCGCAAGGACGGCCGGTGGGCGCGCTACACCACCGAGCAGGGGCTCTACGACGACGCCGTCTTCAGCCTGGTGCCGGACGGCGAGGGCTTCCTGTGGATGAGCAGCAACAAGGGCGTCTCGCGCGTGTCGCGTCGCGACCTGGAGGAGGTAGCCGAGGGACTCCACCGGCGCGTGGAGGCGGTGGGCTTCGACGCGCGCGACGGCATGCGCAGCGGCGAGTGCAACGGCAACACGCAGCCCTCGGGCTTCCGGGGCCGAGACGGCCGACTGTGGTTCACCACCATCCGCGGCATGGTGGCGGTGGACCCCGCGCGCGTGCGGCCCGGCCTGCGCCCTCCGGACGTGCGCATGGAGGAGATTCGCGTGCAGGGGCAGCCGGTGCCGCTGGAGTCGCGGCTGGAGCTGCCTCCGGGCACGACGCGGCTGGAGCTGCGCTTCACCGCCTTCGCGCCGGGGGACACCTCGCGCCTGCCGTTCCGCTACCGGCTGGCGGGCCATGACGAGGGCTGGGTGGACGCGGACGGGCGGCGGACGGCCACGTACACGAACCTGCGCCCGGGGCGGTACCGCTTCGAGGTGACGGCCCACGGGCGGGACGGCGCGTGGTCCGAGCCCGCGTCCCTGGAGGTCGTGCTGGTGCCTCGGCCGTGGCAGCGCACCGGCTTCTGGGCGCTGTTCGTGCTGGGCGTGGGCCTCCTGGGCACGGCGGTGTACCTGCTGCGCGTGGGGCGACTGAAGGCGCGCGAGCGCTGGCTGGAGGCGCGCGTGCAGGAGCGCACCGCCGAACTGGAGCTGGCCAACCGCGAGCTGGAGGACAACATGCGCGCGCTGCGGGACACGCAGGCGCAGCTGCTCCAGGCGGGGAAGATGGCGGCGGTGGGCACGCTCGCGGCCGGCGTGGGGCACGAAATCAACAACCCGCTGGCTTACATCGTGTCCAACCTGGAGCACGCGTGCACGGAGGCGGAGTCGCTCGCCACGCTCCCCGCGGACGCGGGCCCTCGGCTGCGGGACTTGAGCCAGGCGCTGCGCGAGGCGCTGCACGGCGCGGACCGGGTGCGCCGCATCGTCCGGGACCTGAAGACGTTCTCGCGCCGCGACGACGAAGCGCTCGGGCCGGTGGACCTCACGGCCGTGCTGGAGTCCGCGGCGAAGATGGCGTCGAGCGAGCTGCGCCACCGCGCGCGGGTGATTCGCGAGTACAGCGAAGTCCCCAAGGTGGAGGGCAATGAAGCGCGGCTGGTGCAGGTGTTCCTCAACCTGCTCATCAACGCCGCGCAGGCGCTGCCCGAGGGCCGGGCCGAGGTGAACTCGGTGCGGCTGGTGATTCGCACGGGCGCGGTGGGCGAGGTGGTGGCCGAGGTGCGTGACACCGGCTCGGGCATGGCGCCGGAGATGGTGGGCCGCATCTTCGACCCGTTCTTCACCACCAAGCCGGTGGGCGTGGGCACGGGGCTGGGGCTCTCGCTGTGCCATGCGTACGTGACGGGCATGGGCGGCCACATCGCCGTGGAGAGCGAATTGGGCAAGGGCTCGGTGTTCCGCGTGACGCTGCGCGCGGCCCGAGCGCCAGGCGAAGGCCCCGTGGTGCCCCGCGAGGACGCGGCGAGCCGGGTGTCCGAGGTGGCCGCGCCCGTGCGAGGGAAGGTGCTGGTGGTGGACGACGAGCCCATGGTGAGCGGCGCCATCCGCCGCACGCTCGCGCGCGAGCACGACGTGGAGGTGATGGTGAGTTCGCGGCAGGCGCTGGAGCGGCTGCGCGCGCCTGACGCCAGCTTCGACGTCATCCTCTGCGACCTGATGATGCCGGAGCTGACCGGCATGGAGCTGCACGACGCGCTGGAGGAAAGCGCGCCGCAGCTGGCGGCGCGCATGGTGTTCATCACCGGCGGCGCCTTCACCTCGGCGGCGCGCACCTTCCTGGAGCGCGTGCGCAACCCGCGCGTGGAGAAGCCCTTCGAGCCGGAGGAGCTGCGCGAGGTGGTGCGCTCCGGCGTGGCGCGGGCGCGCGGGACCTCCAGCCGCGCGGCCTGAGCGCTGACGGGCTACAGGTCCAGCACCAGCCTCCGCGAGCGCGCGCGCGACACGCACACGAGCATGCGCGAGTCATCCGCGGACGTGCCTCCGAAGAAGGTGTCGCGGTGCTCGGGCGTGCCCTCGCAGACGCGGGTGAGGCAGGTGCCGCAGGAGCCCGCTTCGCAGTCGCTCGGCACCGTGAGACCATGCGCGCGCAGCACGTTGAGCACGCTCTGTCCCGCGGGCACGCGCACGACCTGGCCGGTGCTGCGGATGACCACCTCGAAGTCCTGCTCCTCCTGACCGCTCGCGGCGCCGATGCCCTCGGCGGTGAAGGACTCGAAGTGGACCTTCTCCCACGGCCACTTGTGCAGCGTGGCCGCCTCGCGCGCGGCCTTCATCAGGCCCACCGGTCCGCAGCAGTACAGCCGCGTGCCCGGACCGCGCGAGGCCAGCACGTCGCGCACTGGCAGACCCTGGCTGGGGTCTCCGCCGTCGTGGTGCACGTGCACGTTGCCGGCGAACGACGGAGAGGACAGCAGGTCGAGGAACGCGGTGCGCTCGGGTGAGCGCGTGCAGTAGTGCATGAGCCACTGCGCGCCGGTGCGCTGGAGCGCGCGCGCCATGGAGAGCAGCGGCGTGACGCCGATGCCGCCCGCGATGAGCACGTAGCTCTTGGCGAAGAGCAGCGGGAAGTCGTTGCGCGGCTCGCTCACCTCGAGCGTGTCGCCTTCGTGCACGCGCTCATGCATCGCCCGCGAGCCGCCGCGTCCGGCGTCGTCGCGCTGCACGGCGATGACGTAGCGATGCGTCTCCGTGGGGTCGTTGCACAGCGAGTAGGGCCGCAGCGCCCCCGCCATGCCTGGCACCGTGACGTCGACGTGTGCTCCCGGCTCGAAGGCGGGCAGGGCGCCTCCCTCCTCCGCGACGAGCTCGTAGGATTGGATGCCTTCCGCCTCACGCGCGATACGCGCGACCCGAACTCGCAAGGTACTTCCCGGCATGGCTTCCCCCCTCTTTCCGGAGCGCGCCTCACCTGTCACGGCGGGAGGTTCCGGTACGTGGGGTTGACAGTGCTCAGTCCCTGGCGTGCCGGTGAGTACCTTGGGGGGCAGGCGAGCTGATGGCGAATGGACGCTCGTCCGAACGTTTGTCCTGCACGCAGCCGAGGGGCCTTCGGCGGGGTCGGCAGGCATCCGCCATCCGCCATCCCCACCATTCCGAGCGGGTTGTCTCATGCCCCGGAGGGAGGCGTTGCTCATGGATGCCATTGCGTTGCTGAAAGCGGACCACAAGACGGTGGAGCAGCTCTTCCGCAAGTTCGAGAAAGCGGGAGACCACGCGCGCACGCAGAAGCGCAAGCTGGTGGACGAGATGGTGCGCGCGCTGTCCATCCACGCCGCCATCGAGGAGCAGGTGTTCTATCCGGCGGCGCGCGCGCGCGGAGACGTGCTCGTCGGGGATGTGCTGCGCTCGCTGGAGGAGCACCACGTCCTGAAGCTGTTGCTGGCGGAGCTGGACGGCATGTCCCCGGAGGCCGAGCGCTTCGACGCCAAGGTCCAGGTGTTGATGGAGGCCACGCGGGCGCACGTCGTCGAGGAGGAGCAATACCTCTTCCCCGAGGTGCGCAAGCTCTTCCGTCCGCAGGAGCTGCGGAGCCTGGGCGCGCAGTTGGAGCAGGCGAAGGGCTCGGCGCCCACGCATCCGCATCCGGGCGCGCCGGACACGCCGCCCGCCAACCTGGTGGCGGGCGCGGTGACGGCGGTGATGGACCTGGGGCGGGATGCCTTGCGCGCCGCGCGCCGCAAGGCGGGCCTCAAGGTTCGCGAGGCGCGCGATGCCACGCTGTCCCGCCAGCGGACCGCCCGCCAGCGCGAGACGGCCCGGGCCTCGTTCGAGATGGACCAGGGGCCGGCGCTTCACTGAGAGGCTGGGCTTTTCCCGCGGCGGCCCCCTGGCGCGCGGGGCGTTGAATGCCCCGCGCGCCGCGCCGTCCGAGCTTCCCAAGAGGGCGCCGCGATGTCCGTGGCGCTGGAACCCCGTGAGGCGACACCTTGAAGTCCTTCCGACCTGTCCTGATGGCCGCGGTGATGTCCCTGAGCCTTTCCGCGATGGCGCAGTCCCAGCCGATGAGCGCTCCCCTTCCTCCGCCGCCGCATGCGGACATCTCGGTCCGCACCATTCGCGTGGAGGGCACGGGCGAGGTGAAGGCGCAGCCGGATGAGGCGTACCTCGACCTGGCGGTGGAGACCGAGGGCGCCAACGTGAAGGTGGCGAGCGAGGAGAACGCGCGGCGGATGGAGAAGGTGCTCGCCGCGTTGAGCAGCGCGGGCCTGACGAAGCGGGACCTCCAGACGCGCAACTACAACGTGTACCCCACCTACACCCCGCCCACGCCCGATGGCGCCGAGCCGAAGGTGAAGGGGTACCGGGTCAGCAACCTGGTGACGGCGCATGTCACGGACCTGTCGAAGGTGGGGAGCCTGCTCGACAAGGCGCTGACGGCGGGGGCGAACCGGGTGGACTCGGTGCGCTTCGGGCTGACGCGGGAGGAGGCGGCGCAGGGGGAGGCGCTGCGGCAGGCGGTGGCGCGGGCGCGGCAGTCGGCGCAGGTGCTGGCGACGGCGCTGAACGTGAAGCTGGGCGCGGTGCTGGATGCGAGCACGGTGACGGAGCCGCAGCGCTTCTTCCCCATGAACCGCGCCTACGAGATGACGGCGGATTCGCGCGCCTCGGCGACGCCCATCGTCCCGGAGGAGCAGACGCTCCAGGCGAAGGTGACCCTGGTGTTCGCCATCGAGTCCGGGCGCTGATTCAGCGGACTCCCTGCCCCGAGCCAGGGCAGGCGGGGTAGCGAGCCCGTGAGCGAGTTTCCTGGCGCGAACAGCCCGGTTTGCGGCTGCTCGCGCCAGTCGCATGTTTCCTTGGAAGGGTGCGCGTGGCCCAGGTCAAGCCCGGGGCCAGGGGCTCCTTCTCCAACGCGGGAGACGGATGACATGCGACGCACGCGCGCGTGGGCGGCCTGGATGCTCGCCCTCGCGGGGCTCGGGCTGGGTTGCGGGCGAGGCCCCGAGGGCCCCTCGGCGAGGGACCGCGAGGGCCGCTCGAGAGTTCTCAACAACTTCCTCGCCGCCCGACAGAAGGTGGACGCGGATGCGCTGAAGGCAGCCGGCCCCGCGCTCCTGGGGCAGGACGCGGGCGCGTGTGAGGCCGAGGACTCGCCCGCCCCCTCGGAAGAACTCCGAGGCCGGGTGACGTGGGTGGGGGACGATGAACTCCTCTTCCGCGACACGACCGGCGTCGAGCACGAGGTCCTCGTGGCGCCGCGCACACGCATCCACCGCCGCAACCGGCCCGTGTTGCTGCGCGAACTCTCCGAGGGTCAGGAGGTCCGCGTCGCCTTCAACGTCACGTCCGGGGGCTGGATGGCGCGCGAGGTGGAGATCGTCCCCGCGAACCTGCCTCCCGCCTCGGGTGAGCCGGAGCACCCGATGTCCCGGCCCTGAGTCGCGAGCCGCGTCAGAACACGCCGCCGTCCGCGCGCAGGCCCGCGGACGAGGTGCGCCCAGGTGACAGCACGTTGTGGAGGACGAAGCCGGCGTCCAAGGTCGCGTCGGGGGAGCGGTTCACGGACACGTTGTCCACGGTGCTCGTGTAGCTCATCTCGTCCTCGATGCCGGCATCGGGCCGCTTCAGCCGCACGCTGTCGCTGGAGTTGTTGAGGGCCAGTCCTCCCACGGATGCGGCCACCGTGTTCGGCGTCCCCGGCGGGAACGCGGACGCGCCGCCGTAGATGACGAACGCGCGCCCCGGCGCCACGGTGGTGCCAGCTGCGAAGACATGGCGTGTGCTGAGGCTGTCCCAGAGCGTCCAGCCGGACAGGTCGGCGCTGACGGGGCCCGCGTTCACCAGCTCGACGAACTCGTAGGCCGTGTCGCCGGTGCCGCCATCGAAAGACGGCTCATTGGCGAGCACCTCATTGATGAACATGTGGGGCTGATCGCGGGTGAGCACCAGCGGCGTGTCATGCGTGGCGGCGTTGGACACGTTGCTCGTGTCCACCACGCGGACGCGCACGGTGTTGCTCACCGAGTCGGGCAGGGTCCACGGATAGGAGCCGAGCGCCGCGCTGACCGTGGGGGCAATCACCTGCCAGTGCTCGCCGTTGTCGAGTGAGAACTCCAAGCGCAGGGTGGCGATGCCCGTGGAGCGCCAGGCGATGGAGACCGTGCTGCCCGCCAGGTAGGTGCCGCCCTGCGGCGACAGCAGGCGGAGCGTGGGGCCGCCCGTGCTGCGGAAGTCGTAGCGGCTCTGCACGGGATAGTGGTCGCTGACGGTGTTGCCGTAGTCGGGCAGCCACGCATCGGGCCGTAGGACCACGACCGAGCCCGGCACATAATCCACGGCGACTTCATCCGTGACCATCGTGTGGTCGATGACGTCGCGGTAGCTCACCGTGGTGCGGTCGCCCGCGAGCGACAGGGCCTGGGTGATGAAGATGTAGTGGGCCGAGTCGTCGACGAGCGGCTGATAGGGCGAGGGCAGGATGGCGCCGAGGTCATCCTTGCTGATGGATTGATCCACGTCGTCGTTCCAGTCGCCCATGACGAGCACGCGCTCGGTGGAAAGCTCCGTGTCCAGGTACGTCTTCAGTGCGGCGCCCGCGCGCTGTCGCTGGCCGTAGGACACCAGGTCATCGAAGGCCTTCATGTGGACGACGATGACGACCAGGTTGGCGGTGGTGCCATGCATGGCCGTGGTGAAGTTCACGCGCAGGGGCGGGCGCCCGCCGAAGTCCGCGGCCTTGGTGGTGAGAATCACCTGGGCGCTCTGGAAGGTGACCGAGTCGTCGTAGAGGATGCCGGGCTTCTGCTCGCCCACCGAGTAGGACGAAGCGCCGCTGGAGACGAAGGCCGTGTTGTTGGCGAGGAAGCCGCGGTAGCCCGGGAGCTGGGCCTTGAGGGTGTCGAAGTCGGCGGTGTCGACCATCTCGACGAGCCCCCACACGTTGACGCCCGCGTCGCGGATGACGTCGCGCGCGTAGGCAATCTGGAGATCATCCGTCAGGCCACCATCCGAGGTGGAGTGGGGCGGGCCCTGGTTGGGCGCGCCGAACCACTCCAGGTTCCAGTGCGCCACGGTGAAGGGCACCGCGGGAGCCTTCACCGCGAGGGACAGCGTGCGCGAGTCACTGAGGTTGTTCGCATCGCGCACGATGGCGAGGAACGACGCCTGCCCTTGCACGGAGGGCGTGCCGGAGAGGACCCCGTCCGATGACAGCGAGAGTCCCACCGGCAGCGCGCCGCTGAAGCTCCACGTCAGCGGGAGCCGTCCGCCCGAGGCCGCGAGCGTGGCGCTGTAGGCCTGACCCACCGTCGCATCCGGCAGCGTCGAGGTCGTCACCAAGAGCGGGCTCGACAGCGTCAGCGTCAATGAACGCGAGGCCACGTGGCCATTCGCATCGGTGATGGTGAACGTCGCGGAGAAGGTCGCGGCGTCACCGGTGGGCGTGCCGCTGAGCACGCCGGAAGAGGACAGGGAGAGCCCCATCGGCAGACCGCCCGACGTCACCGCCCACGAGAGCCCGGCCTTGCCACCGGACGCGGTGAGGGTGGCGGAGTACGGCTGGCCAATGAGGGCGATGGGCAGCGACGCGGAGGTGACATCGGGAGGCGCGTAGACGGACAGCGCCACCGTGCGCGACGCGGTGCGGCCGTTCGCATCCGTGACCGTGATTGCGAGGCTGAAGCCGGAGCCCGTGGTGGAAGGCGTGCCGGACAAGGAGCCCTCGCTCGACAAGGTCAGTCCGGAGGGAAGCGCGCCCGCGACCGTGAAGGTGCGAGGAGCCTTGCCATCCACGGCGGTGACGACGTGCGCATAGGGCTCGGAGGAATACGCATCCGGCAGCGTCGTGGCGGTGGTGATGCTGGGGGGGCGATACATCGAGACGGACACCGAACGCGCGTCCGAGAAACCATCCGCATCGGTGACGCGCAGGACGAAGGAGGACGTGCCTGCCGCAGTGGGCGTCCCTTCGAGCGAGCCTGTCTCGACGAGGCTCAGCCCCGAGGGCAGCGAGCCACTGACCAGGACCCAGCGATAGGGACTGCGACCTCCCGCGGCGGAGAGCGGCTGACGGTAGGTGGCGTCGGTGTATCCATCCGGCAGCACGGTGGACGTGAGCGTGACGACGCCACGCACGTCGAGCCCGAAGGCCGCGGTGGCGGTGTGGCCGTTGGCGTCGGAGACCTCGAGCGTGAAGGTCGCGGTGGTGGCGGTGCTGGGCGTTCCGAGCAGCGTGGAGCCTTCCAGGCGGAGCCCGTCGGGCAATGCGCCCGAGACGAGGCGATACGACAGCGCGCCTTTGCCTCCCGTGCCCGGCACCGATGCCGAGTAGGCCGTGCCCACCACCGCGGGCGGCAGGTTGGACGTGGTGAACGCTGGCGGCGAATAGACCGTGAGCAGGAAGGGATGTGCAGCGGACTTCCCCTCCGCGTCTCGCGCACCCACGCTGAAGGCCCAGGGCCCCACCGTGATGGGCGAGCCCGTGAGCTGGCCGTCGGTGGTCAGCGTGATGCCAGTCGGCAGCGCGCCTTGAGCAAGCACCCAGGTGAGCGGCGCGACGCCGCCTGTCGCATCGAGCCTCACCGCATAGGTCTCGCCGAGATAGGCATCGGCGAGCACGGCGTCGGAGATGGCCAGCCCCGCGCGAACCTCGAGCGAGAGCTCCGCGTGCGCCTTCGTGCCGTGCGCATCCTGAACCTCCACGGTGAAGCGCGCGGTGCCGGAGACGCTGGGCGTCCCGCTCACCTCTCCCTGGGCCGAGAGGGACAGGCCCGAGGGAAGCGCCCCCGCGCTGACGCGCCATGCCTGCGGCGAGACGCCTCCGGATGCGGAGAGGGTCGCGCTGTAGGCCACATTCACCGTGGCGGGGAGAAGCCCCGAGGTGGTGATGGCCAAGGGCTCGTCATGTCCGCCATCGGTGACGTGGGAGCCGCCGTCCGTCTTCGGCGGCTCCGGATCCAACGGCTTGTTGCCAGGACAAGCAGTGAGCAGCAGGACGAGCAGCGGCACGAGGGCGCGGTGAGACGACATGACCCACTCCGAGCCGATGTGACACGCGGCTCACGAGAAGAAAGACCTTCACTCTAGTGGGTCAGCGTGTATCTCGCCTCCGAGTCGGCTCGGACCCGAGAAACAGCAAGGGCCGCGACTCCGTGAGAGGAATCGCGGCCCTTGGATGTTTCAACCGTGAGCCCGAGGGCTCAGCGGAGCACTACGGGTTCGCGGCGCCGAAGCTGGGCGCACCGGACACCCAGTCCGAGGCCTGATGCGTATTGGCCTTGCGCTGCATGCTGTTGCCCGCCTGGGTGCTCCCCGCGGCCTTCCACTCCACGGAGACCGCAAGGGCAGTCGGGGTCGTCGTGTAGGTACACAGCGCGCCGTTGCAGTCGGCCGGGAGCCAAAGGCCTTCTGCCTGGAGCGCTTGCAGCTTGGCCGGATAGCCACCCGGAGGGGTCGTCAGGTCGCTCTTCACGAAGGCCACCGCGTCCAGCGTGGACCCGGAGGCGCTCTTGAGACGCACCACCTGGTTGGAGAACGTCAGGTTGGTCGCGCCGGCGACGAAGTCCCAGGCGTTGGGGAAGTTCGTCGTGGCGGTGATCTCGCTCTTGCTCGCCGTCTCGGACGCCGTGGCGTCACCCTGAGCGGCGGTCGGGGTCAGGTGGACCACGATGTAGTCACCCGTCGCCACGTTCACATCCGGGAGCGTCGCCAGGGTGGCCACGGACGTGGACTCCTGGACGAGCGTGATGGCGTCGGTCGTGCCACCGCTCACCACGAGCAGCTCGATGAGGTCGCGCGAGGCGCTCACGTTCGGGTTGACCTCGTTGATCATCAGCACGGCGGGCACGCGGTAGCCCTTGAACGTCGCCGTGCCAGGAGCCGCGACCGCGCCGCCCAGGATGTCCTTCACCGAGTTTGCGACCGTCACCGTGTAGCTGGTGCCGCCCACCTGCTCGCCGGTCTTCACCGTCACGTCCTTGCCGGACACCGTGGCGCTGACGGCCTGGAGCCCGTTGTTGAACGTGAACTGGGTGGCGGCGTCCGTGATGCTCGCCGCGTCGATGGCGCGGTCGAACGTCACCTTCACCTCGCTGCTGGAGACGGCGATGGCGCTCACGGCCTTCGGGGCCGGGCAGGTGATGTCCGTCAGCTCCGAGCGGAAGTACGCGGAAGCCTGGACCTGGGTGGTGGTCACCGGCGGCGTGCCCGTCGTGCTGGTGAACTTCCACACCGGACCCGAGGCCAGGGTGAGCTTGCACGTGTCCGCGAAGCTGATGCTCGCGGCGATGGTGTCCGGGACGCGGATCTTCAGGTTGGCGTTGTTGATGCCAGTCGTCTGGAAGGTGAACGCCACGTGACCGGAGCCGCTGCTGGCCGTCGCGCCATTCTCGCTGCCCTTCAGGCGAACCAGCGTGCCGAAGTAGGTGTCCGCCTTGTCCAGCAGCTCCGTCGACGGGTCGCCGGAGCGATCCACCGTGAGGCCGGCCGGGGTGACCGTGTTGAGGCTGCGCACCGGGTGGCCCTGGCTGATGACCGTCAGGCCCGTGATGGTGCCGGCGGCCTTGATGACACCGCTCAGCGTCGTCGCCGCGCCCACCTTGAGGTTGACGCGGTCGCCCACCACCAGCGTGCCCGGGCTCGCCGCGACGAACATCGCGGGGCCGGTGGCCTCGGCCTGGAGGAAGTAGCCCGCCACGTCTGCGCCGGTCGCCGGCTTGATGTACGTCACGTAGGCGCCGTCGATCGCCATCGGCGGATCAAACGTCGCTCCCGTGGCGTTCTTGAACGCCTGGATCTGCGCGCTGGTCGAGGCCGCCGTCGGGCCCTGCGCGACGCAGGCCTTCGTGGCGCCGTCACACGTCAGGCCCACGGAGCAGTCCGCGTTGTCGCGGCAGATGCAGGCCTTGTTGTCGCAGACCGGCTTGTTCGGGTCCGTGCACTGCGCGTTGCCGAGGCAGATCTCGCACTGGCCACGGCCGTTGTTCGCGGTGGTGTCACAGGTGCGGCGGTCGCTGCCGGCCGCGTTGCACTGGGTGTCGCTCGTGCAGCCGCAGAGGTTGTTGTTGCACGCGGGCTTGCTCGCGTCGCACTTGGCGGCGTCCGCCGTGGTGCACTCGACGCACTGCGAAGGCGTCGCGCCCGTGTTGCAGACCGGGGTGTTGGGGTTGTTCGACGCGCACGAGGCGTTGTCGACACAGCCCTCGCACGCGGTGCCAGAGGCGTTGCACGTCTGGGGCTGCGTGCAGCCCTCGGCGCCAAGGCACACCTTGCACACGCCAAAGCCGTCGTTCGCGGCGGCGTCGCAGATGGCGGACGGAGAGACGCAGCCCAGGTCCTGACCGGTGGCCGCCGTATCCATGCACACCTTGCACACGCCGAGGCCGTTGTTGGCCGTCGCGTCGCACACCGAGGCCGCGTTCGAGCAGCCGATGGACGGGCTGCTCGCGGAGTCGAAGCACACCTTGCACACGCCCGCGCCACCGTTGGCGCTCGTGTCACAGACCGGCGCGTCCACGCCACAGCCCTGGTCCTGGCCGTTGCCCGTGGCCGAGTCGACGCACGCCTTGCACACGCCCGCGCCGCCGTTGCCCGTCACGTCGCACATCGGCGCCGCGGCGCCGCAGCCCGTGTCCTGGCCCGCGCCCGTGGCGGAGTCCACGCACGCCTTGCACACGCCCGAGCCGCTGTTGGCCGTCGTGTCACAGACCGGCGCCTGCGCGCCGCAGCCCGTGTCCTGGCCATTGCCCGTTGCGCTGTCCACGCACGCCTTGCACGCGCCCGCGCCGTTCTTGGCGGTCGGGTCGCAAACCGGGGCGGTCGCCGAGCAGCCCGTGTCCTGGCCGTTGCCCGTGGCGGAGTCCTGGCACGCCGTGCACGCGCCCACGCCGTTGTTGGCCGTCGCGTCGCAGAGGGGAGCGGTCGCCGAGCAGCCCGTGTCCTGGCCGTTGCCCGTGGCGGAGTCCTGGCACGCCTTGCACGCGCCCACGCCGTTGTTGGCCGTCGCGTCGCAGAGGGGAGCGGTCGCCGAGCAGCCCGTGTCCTGGCCGTTGCCCGTGGCGGAGTCCTGGCACGCCGTGCACGCGCCCGCGCCGTTCGTGGCGGTCGGGTCGCAAACCGGGGCGGTCGCCGCGCAGCCCGTGTCCTGGCCGGTGCCCGTGGCCGAGTCCTGGCAGCCCGTGCACGCGCCCACGCCGTTGTTGGCCGTCGCGTCGCAGAGGGGAGCGGTCGCCGAGCAGCCCGTGTCCTGGCCGTTGCCCGTGGCCGAGTCCTGGCAGCCCTTGCACGCGCCCACGCCGCCGTTGGCCGCGGGGTCGCAAACCGGAGCGGCCGCGGAGCAGCCGTTGTCCTGAGCGCCACCCGTGGCCGAGTCCTGGCACGCGGTGCAGACGCCCTTGCCGCTGCTGCCCGTCACGTTGCAGATGGGGGCCGCCGCGCTGCAGCCGTTGTCCTGGCCGTTGCCCGTGGCGGAGTCCGTGCAGGTCTTGCACACGCCGTGGCCGGAGCTGATGTCGCAAACCTCGCCCGTGGCGCACGCCGGCGAGCACGTCACGCCCGCGTCGGTGCCGGCATCCGTGCCCGAGTCAGGCTTCGTTCCAGCATCCACGCCCGCGTCAGTGCCCGCGTCCTCCTCCGGAGGAGTCGTGGAGAGGGTCTTCGCCTCGCACTTGTTCTCGACGCAAGCCCAAACCTTGTTCGCGCCAGGAGAGCCCTTGTCGCGACAGTCGAACTCATCCACGCACTCGTTTCCACAGCCCGTAACAACCGTGACAAACACGGCGGTCAAGAGAGCCGGAAACAAACTCCGTCTCAGCATGTAATCCCCTCCCTGGGATAGCGGTAGCGGCTCCCTTACACCCAATCCCAAAGGGGCGTCCAATCGCCAGCGGACATGGCACGGCCATGTCACGCCGGCTTGATCGGAAGACGGGTTATTCAGGGGGATTGATGAGCCGCATGCGAAGCGGGGCGTGAGTAGAGGTCGATGACCTCCGAGATGCCTCGCTGACACACCGCGCAGAACGGAACGCGGTCTCGCGTGAACATCACGCAGTCGAGCTGGGGTCGGTAGTACCCACGCGATTCATACATCGCGCCCTCGAAGGCTCCGACCTTGCCGGAGAACTTCTGAGAAGAGAGGAATTTCTCCTCCCAATCGCGCTGCGCGAGGAACAACGCATCCATCTCGCTCTCGGGGCGCTGGTCCGCCCGGATCTTCCGGCGCTGCTGCTGAACCTGGTTGGCGTGGTTGTCATAGGCCTCTTTGTTCCAGGGGGTCGGTGTGGCCGTTCCCGGGCTCACGAGGTCTTTCCACTTCAGCTTCGCGGGGTCCTTCAGCGCGGTGACGTTCTTCTCCCAGGGCTCCAGCCGGTCCCCGTCCGCGGGGCCGTAGACGGACTCGGAGGTGTAGTACTCGTCCGCCAGCCCGGCGAAGTGGTGGCCGAACTCGTGGACGAAGACATAGGGCGACCACAGGCTGTCAGCGGCCACGGTGCTGTAGAGGTTGTGGATGCCGCCTCCGCCGTAGGTGTTGCCGTTGACGAGGATTTCCACGAACTCGTAGGGCGCGAAGGCCGCCGTGTCGCGGAAGGCCTGGTTGTCGAAGGTGAGGACGTAGCGCTCGCTGCCGAAGGCGTCATACGTGGCGCCCACGGGGGAGCGCTTGTGGATGCCGGTGGAGGGCCGCGAGATGCCGGACTGCGCGGCGGCGGGCATCAGCCCCCACACGTTGAAGTCCGTCTTGCGCTCCTTGAAGGGCGAGAAGGTGAAGAGGATGTCCATCAGCCGGCGCGCGTCCTTCTCGAACTTGCCGCGCTCGGCCTCGGTGTAGCCGTCCCCCAGGATGAGGAAGTCCACCTTGCTCGCGGACGGCCCGTTCTCCATCAGCTTCAGCAGCGGGCCCGGCGCGGGAGGCGCCGAGGGGTCGACGAACATGCTCTTTGGATCCACGTCGAGCGACCACACCTCGCGGAACGCGTTGCGCGCGTCGCGCTTCTTCAGGATGACCTGGACGGGGCGCTCCGGCGTGGGGAAGCGCAGGGACTCTCCGAAGGTGCGGTGGAGCTGGTGGGCCTCGGGCGTGCTCTCCCACTCGCCGAAGATGGAGGCGAAGCCGCGCGAATACAGCAGGCGGTTGGTGTCCCGGTCCCGCACCTCGAAGAGGTACTTGCCCAGGTTCGTCTCGTCGATGGGCTGCTCCGGATTGCCGGGCCAGGGCAGTGGCTCGATGACGAGCCGGTCGAGGCTGAAGCGCTCCTCGGTGGCGTTGCCCGTGTGGAAGTAGTCGACGCGGAAGGTGCGGGGAGCCGCGGCCGCGGTGCTCGCCGCCAACAGCAAGACAATGAATGCGCGCATGCGGCCACTCTATGCGGCGGCCCGTGTCCCCGCTGGCGGGAATGTCGTGTCAGAACGCGCCTGACATTGTTGCCCATCCCCCAGTGTCATCCGCGCCCAGGCCCACCGTGACCGGCGGCGGAGCACCCGGAGTGGGGGAGAGCAGGAACAAGACGGCGCCCGCGGCGGCCGTGACGCCACCGCCGATGAGCAGCCCGGTGAGGACCTGGTTCTTCTTCACCAATCCCTCGCGCAGCCGCACGGCCTCGGCGTCGTCCGTGGTCAGCACGCCGCCGTTCTGCCGCTGTCGCTCCTTCAGCGCGTTCAGGTCCTTCTGCGCCATCCAGCGGACCACGCCCGCGCCTCCCAACGCGGCCGCGCCCACGCCCAGCGTCGCGTAGGACGCCACCCGCATCCTCGACGCCGTGGGGGACGGCGCGGCGCGCGACAGGCCCTCGGTGGCGGGCGACACGGGGGCGTCGGGCGCCAGGGCGGACGAGGGGGCGGCGGGCGCCGCGGTCGGCTGCTCCCAGGGAGCCTTCCCGCTGGCGTTCATCACCACGAGGTTGGACGGCGAGCGCCCCGTGGTGACGAAGTCCACCAGCGCGGACAGGGCCTCGGTCGGCGAGTCCAGTCCTTGCGTCTTGAAGCCCCCCTCTCGCAGCCGCTGGCCGCCCTCCACGTGGAGCACCGTGGCGGCGAACCACTTGGGGCCGCTGCTCGGGTGCTCCAGCCGCGCGAGGATGACCTCCTCCACGCCGAGCGCGCCACCCAGCCGGACCGCGTGCGCCAGGGTCCGCTCATCGCTCGGATCCGATGAGGCGAGGCACGGGAACGGGCTGCCGGACACGGCGCCCTCGAACGCGAGATCCACGAGCAGCGGCAGGTCCGCGCCCTGCACCTGCACCTGCCGGGAGAAGCTGTGCGCCCCCGCCTTCACGAGGGCCAGGTCATACGTGCCCGCCGGCAGCTCGAGCTGAAGGGGCGTCTGCCCTACCCGGAGCCCGTCCAGATACACCTCGGAGGCCGGGAGGGTGGACTTCACCGACACCTTCACCTTGCGCGTCCGCGTCAGCTCGCGCCGCACCTTGTCGAACGCCTGACGCACCGAGGGCGCGAAGAGGTCCGGGTCGAGCGGGTATTGCGGTTGGAGCCGAAGCACCTGGAGGAACGCGGCATCGCTCTCCTTCGCCTTGCCCTGGGCGCGGAGGTTGAGGGCGAGGAGGAGCTGCGCGTCGGCGTGAAGCCTCCAGCGGGCCTCGCCCACCGGCAGGCGGGCGATGTCATGCAGGGCATCCTCCACGAGCTGTCCCGCCTTGGCGTTGCGGCCCTCGTAGAAGTGATCCCTCGCGGCGTCGAGCTGGCGGCGAAGCTCCTCGAAGGAGCGTGCGGCCTGCGGGAAGAGTCGCTCACTCAGCTCCGTGGCGCCCAGGGTCTCGGTCTCCGCGCGGGACCGCAGCGCGTCGGCGAAGGCCTTGGCCTGGCTGCTCAGCTCCGCGTCCGCGCAGTCCGCGCCGCTGGAGATGACCATCCTTCGGGGAGCGGCCCCCGCGGGGGCGCTCGAGACGAGGAGGACCGCGAGGACACCGGAGGCCAGCCAGGGGCGCATCCAGGAGAGGAGGGGCAGGGGTCGCAGGAGGGGCATCGCAGGGGCCGTTTGCAGGGCGCATTCCGTCCGCCCGCTTGTCCGCCGCGCGCACATACCAGCGGGCGCCTCCACCGCCAAACCCGTCGCCGTCACACGGGGAAGCAGGCGGCCAGGGCGCCCGAGGGAGCAGGCGCCTCGGTCTGTGTGGGATGCGGCACCCAGCGTCCCAATGTGAGACGCCCATCCCACCGGATGTCGGATCGACGAAGGGAGGGACGACCGCTGCGTGCCAGCCGTTGCGCGATTCCCCAGGTTCCTGGCGCGGCACACCGGGTCCGGTCCCGAAGTCGGGACAGGAAGGATCTTCCCTCGGGCGGAAGGTCAGGGCAGGGTGCGCTGTTTCCTGCTGGGAGTGGAGGGGCCCGCAGCACGACGGTTCCACGTCCAGGTCGCGAAGCGCCTCGCCATGGTTCCGTGACCGGGCCATGACATATCCCGGAGAAGAGTCCCCCCGCCATGAACATCGCCGTCCTCGTCAATCTCCGCGCGCGCAAGGGTACCGAGGGAATCGGAGGCCTGGTTCGGCGTCTGCTCCCTCGCGCCCGCGTGGCGCTCACTCGCTCCGTCGATGAGGCGCGCGATTGGATCTCCGACCACCTGCGGCATGATCCGCCCAGCCTGCTGCTCGCGGGAGGAGGCGATGGCACCATCACCGGACTCCTCAACGAGCTGCGGATGCAGGGCGTGGCCCTCCCCGCGATTGGCGTGCTGCCGCTGGGCACGGGCAACGCGTGGGCGCGCGTCACGGGCGCGCCGCGTCCCTCTGTCGCGCTGAAGCAGATCGCCGCGCTCGGCGAGCGCCTGCCGCCCCTGCGTCCCTTCTCCCTCGTGCGCGTGGACGGCAAGGTGGCGCCCTTCGCGGGCACCGGCTGGGACGCGGAGATGATTCAGGACTTCAAGAACCAGCTCGCCTCCGCGGGGCCGCTGAAGAGCCAGCAGGCGGGACTGCGCGGCTACCTCACCGCCATGTTCACGCGCACGGTGCCGCGCCACCTGTTCGGCGAGGGCAACCCGCAGGTGTCTGTCTATAACGTGGGCGAGACCGCGCTCACGATGGACGCGCACGGCGCGGTGCAGCCCATCCCTCACGGCGGCCCGGGCGCGCTGCTGTACCGAGGCCCCGCGGGTGTGGCGGGCGCCGCGACCACGCCGGAGTGGGGCTTTGGCTTCAAGGCCTTCCCCTTCGCGCAGGCGGTGCCGCATCGCTTGTCGGTGCGCGTGTACGGCGCCAGCGTGATGGAGGCCACGCGCAACATGTTCCGCCTGTGGCGCGGTGAGCATCCCCTCCCGCACATGCATGACTTCTTCGTGCAGCGCCTGCGCATGGACTTCGACCGCGAGGTCCCCTTCCAGATGGGCGGAGACGTCCTGGGCATGCGCCGCTCCATCGAGTTCGACCTCGCCGAGGAGAACGTCCAGCTCGTCGACTGGCACCGCGTCTCCCGCATGCTCGCGGTGTAGCGCCGCCGCCTCGGGCGGGTGGTTGACAGGGTGTTCGCCGGACACTATGGCGGACAGCTCCCACCCGCTCGAACGGACGGTGACGTGAGCCACACCTACGACTACCCACGGCCCGCTGTGACGGTGGACTGTGTTGTGTTCGGAATGGACGACGAGGACTTGAAGGTCCTCCTCATCCGCCGCGGTGTGGAGCCGTTCTCCGGGCGCTGGGCGTTGCCTGGAGGCTTCGTGCGCATGGACGAGGCGCTGGACGACGCCGCGCGCCGCGAGCTGGAAGAAGAGTCCGGCATCCGCCCCAGCCACCTGGAGCAGCTCTTCACGTTCGGCGCTCCGGAGCGAGACCCCCGCGGCCGCGTCATCACCGTGGCGTACTTCGCGCTGGTGAAGCTCAGCGCCCACCACCTGCACGCCTCCACCGACGCGCGCGAGGCCGCGTGGTTCTCCGTCTGGGATACGCCGAAGCTGGCGTTCGACCACGCGGACATCCTCGGCACCGCGCTGCAGCGCCTGAAGGGCAAGGTGCGCTACCAGCCCATCGGCTTCGAGCTGCTGCCGCCCAAGTTCACCCTCTCCCAGCTCCAGCGGCTGTACGAAGTCGTCCTCGAGCGCGAGCTCGACAAGCGGAACTTCCGAAAGAAGATTCTCGCCATGGACCTGCTGGAGGAGCTGGACGAGGTGGAGCAGGACGTCTCCCACCGCGCCGCTCGCCTCTACCGGTTCGACCACAAGAAGTACCGGCAGTTGGAGAAGGCCGGCTTCAACTTCGAACTCTAGGCCCCCCCTCCGTGAGGGCACGTGGGCGTGGGTGCGAGGACGCGCCCCCGCCGAGCGCATCCGCACGTTGAATTGACTTCGTGTCGCGTGGACACTATGTTGGTGTCGTCGATACACGAACAAGACACGCAGCCTCCGCGAGTGGAGAGGGGGCCGGGTCGGGTTCGTGCGGGAGGCGGCCACCTCGCGAGCCGTGTGTCGCGAGCCAGGCACCTCCTGAGTTCTCGATGCCGTGTCGTGCGAGCCCGCTCAGGGCCACGGGAGAGCCATGTCCTCGCTGCCATTCGACATCGCCGCGGGTTCCGTGCTGGGGCGGGAGCACGCGCGCTCGGGGCGCAACAACCAGGATGCCTGGTGCGTGCGCGAGGGCATGAAGGGGCTCGTGGCGGTGGTGGCGGATGGATGCGGCAGCCAGCAGGCCAGTGAGCTGGGGGCGCGGCTGGGGGCGAGGCGCCTCGTGCGAGCGGCGCTCCAGCGGCTCGATGCGGGCGAGGCCGTGGACACCGAAGGCTTCCTCACCGGGCTGCGCGGCGACGTGCTGGCGCTGCTGGAGGCGCTGCCCGAGGCGCTCGGGCGCGAGGTCCTGGCGGACTGTCTCTTCACCCTCGTGGGCGCGGTGGTGACGCCGGAGCACACGCTCGTCTTCAGCGCGGGAGATGGGGTGTGGATGCTCAATGGTGAGGTGCACGTCCTGGGGCCGTTTCCGGGCAATGCGCCGCCGTACCTGGCCTACGCGGTGATGGGCGGCGATGACGTCCCCCTCATCCGTCAGTCGCTGGTGCGCACCGAGGACGTCCACGCGCTGCTGCTCGGCACCGATGGCGTCGAGGACTTGAAGCGGCTCGCCCTGGCGCGCGTGCCGGAGCGCGAGGAGCCCGTGGGTCCGCTCTCCCAGTTCTGGACCGAGGACCGTTACTTCTCCAACCCCGAGGCGGTGAACCGCCGACTCGCGCAGCTCAACCGCGAGTCGACGCGCGCGGACTTCGCCGCACATCGGCTGGTGCGGACGCCAGGGCTTCTTCCCGACGACACCACGTTGGTGGTGCTGCGTCGGCGAATGGAGCGGGTGTGACGCCATGGACATCTGGCTGGAGGGACACAAGGTCGCGCTGAGCCCGAAGCAGGCGCTCGGCAAAGGGGGCGAGGCGGATGTCTTCGACCTCGGAGATGGGCGGGCGCTCAAGGTGTTCAAGACGCCCTCGCATCCGGACTACGCGGGCCTGCCGCATGAGCAAGCCGCGGCGAAGGCTCGGCTCGACGAGCATCAGCGGAAGCTGCGTGTGTTCCCCTCGGGACTGCCGGGGCGCGTGGTGACACCGCAGACGCTGGCCACCGACGCTCGCGGTCAGGAGGTGCTCGGCTATGCGATGCGCAAGTTGGAGGGCGTTGAGCCGCTGCGCCGCTTCGCGGAGCCCGCGTTCCGCCGCGCGGGAGGTTGTGTCGGCGACGTGGTGACAGTGCTGCGCGGTCTGCACCAGACGCTCGGCGAGGTGCACGCGGGCAGCGTCATCGTGGGGGACTTCAACGACCTCAACGTGCTGGTGGCGGGGACGGACGCGCACCTCATCGACGCGGACAGCTTCCAGTTCGGCGCGTACCGATGCGCGGTGTTCACGGAGCGCTTCTTGGATCCGCTGCGGCTGGCGGCGGGCGCGGTCTCGCTCACCCCCGTGCAGCCCGCGTCGGTGGACAGTGACTGGTTTGCCTTCACGGTCATGGTGATGCAGTCGCTGCTGGGCGTGGGGCCCTACGGTGGCATCCATCGGCCGAAGGCTGGGGGCGCTCGGTTGGGGGCCGCGCCGCGCATGCTCCAGCGCGTCACGGTGTTTCATCCGGAGGTGCAGTACCCCAAGCCCGCGTTCGCGTTGGGGTCGCTTCCGGACGATGTCCTCCACCAGCTGCACCGCGTCTTCGTGGAGGACCAACGCGGGGCGTTTCCTCGGCCGCTGCTGGAGGGGTTGCGCTTCCAACGCTGTCTGAGTTGCGGCGCGGAGCACGCACGGACGAGCTGCCCCACCTGTCAGCCGAACGCGAGCGCCGCGGCAACCCCTGTCGCCTCGGTGCGAGGGCAGGTGGTGGCGACGCGGAAGTTCTCCACGCGCGGGGTGCTGGTGCATGCGTGCGCGGAAGCGGGCGTGCCGCGCTGGCTCTACCACGCGGAGGGCACATACCGCCGAGAGGACGGCCGCGTCGTCCTGGAGTCGCCGCTGAATCCCTCGCTGCGGTGGGCCTTGCGAGGTGACGCCACGCTGATGGGCGCGGGCGGACAGGTGACGGTGTTCGAGCCCGGTCGTTCCGCGCAGGTGGTGGGCGTGGATGTGTATGAGCAGCGCCCGGTGTTCGCGGCCAACGCTCGCTTTCACTACTGGGCCGCGCAGGGCGCGCTGTGGCGCAATGGGCTCTACGGGCCCGAGCGTCTGGGTGACGTCCTGGAAGGACAGACGCGCCTGTTTGTGGGCCCGCGCTTCGGTCTGGGATTTCATCGCGCGGGCGGACTGCGCGGCGCCTTCCTGTTCGACGCCGAGCGCAAGGGTTTGCGCGATGGGCTCGCGCTGCCCTGGCCGCAGGGGCCATGGGTGGATGCGGAGGCCCTGTTCGATGGCGAGGCCGTGTGGCTCTTCCTCGCCGAGGAGTCCGGTGGGCGCACGGTGCATCACTGCATCGTCGTGGGCGCGGACGGCGCGGTGCGCGCGAGCGGCGTGGCGGACGCGGGGGATGGCTCGTGGCTGGGCACGCTGCGAGGCAAGTGCGCCGTGGGCCAGGCGCTGTTCTGCGCGACGGATGCGGGGCTGGTGCGTGTGGAAGCGCAGCACGGAAAGCTCGTGGCCGTGCGCGAGTTCCCCGACACGGAGCCCTTCGTGGATTCGGGATGCCAGCTCCTCCTCACGCGCGAGGGGCTGATGGTGGTGGGCACGCGGGACCTCACCGCGCTGCGAATGACGTGACGAAGTTCCCCGCGCGGGGCCTCGGGTCTTCCGCGCACACACGCAGGAGGATGGACATGAAGAAGACGCTGAAGGAGTTGCCGCTACCGACCTTCTACCGGGCGGCGAACGCCGCGGAGTACGGCTACGGAGCGAACGCAGGGAAGCTGCAGGCCGAGGCCGCCGCGTGGCGCGCCGCGCACGGGCTGAGCCCCTCCGCCACGGATGCGTTCAACCTGCACCTGCTGCTCATCGACGTGCAGAAGGACTTCTGCTTCCCGGAGGGCTCGCTGTACGTGGCGGGGCGCAGCGGACGCGGCGCCATCGACGACAGCCGCCGCATCTCCGAGTTCCTCTACCGAAACCTCGGCGCGGTAACGAACGTGACGGCGACGCTCGACACGCACTTCGCCTACCAGATTTTCTTCCCGTCCTTCTGGGTGGACCAGGACGACCAGCCGCTGACGCCTTACCGCGAGGTGACGCGCGAGCAGATTGAACGTGGCCACGCGCGACCGAACCCGGCCATGGCCAAGTGGCTGTGCGGCGGCAACTACCCGTGGCTGCTCAAGCAGGTGAAGTTCTACTGCGATGAGTTGGAGCGCGCGGGCAAGTACACGCTGTACCTGTGGCCGCCGCACTGCTTGCTCGGCGCGGATGGGCACGCGCTCGCGGGGGTGGTGCAGGAGGCGCGCATGTTCCACTCCTACGCGCGTGGCATCCAGTCGTGGGTGGAGGTGAAGGGCGGCAATCCGCTGACGGAGAACTACTCGGTGATGCGGCCGGAGGTGCTGAGCCGGCATGACGGGCAGCCCCTGGCCCAGCGCAACACACAGTTCCTCAAGACGCTGCTGACGGCGGACGCGGTGGTCATCGCCGGACAGGCCGCGAGCCACTGCGTGAAGAGCTCCATCGATGACCTGCTGGGGGAGATCGTGGCGCAGGACGCGGCGCTCGCGCGCAAGGTGTACCTGCTGACGGATTGCATGTCGGCGGTGACGGTGCCGGACGGCAAGGGGGGCTTCGCGGCGGACTTCACGCCGCAGGCGGATGCGGCGCTGAAGCGCTTCGCCGATGCGGGGATGCACCTGGTGAAGTCCACGGATCCGCTCGCGAGCTGGCCGGACCTGCACATCGCCTGAGACACGAGGGGGAAGACAGACATGAGTGCGAACACGCAGAAGCTCTTCGAGGATGCGCACGCGGAAGGGACGCTGAGTCCCGCGAGCTTGCAGGCGCTGACCGTGGTGGACCTGGGCGCGCAGATTCAAGCGGGGCTCGGCATCCACGTGGACGACGTGCAGGCGAGCGAGGTGGTGCTCGTGACGGTGATGCCGGATGACTCGGCGAGCATCGACTACTCGCGGCACACGCAGACGGTGTGCGACGGGCACAACCAGGTCTTGGATGCGCTGCTGGGGAGCAAGCAGAGGGACGGCATCCTCTTCCACACGCGGTACCTGAACGGCCACGTGCTGAATCCCTATCGCCCCGTGGAGGACGTGGTGCGGATGCACGCGGGCAACTACCAGGCGGACAAGGGGACGCCGCTCTACGACCAGACGATGGTGATGCTGGGCACGGTGCTGGCGAAGTCGCAGGAGTTCAGCGGCAACGGGGTGCCCGTGCGCACGGTGACGCTGCTCATCACGGACGGCGCGGACCAGGGCTCGCGCAATGCCCGAGCGAGGGACGTGGCGACGGTGGTGAAGGACCTGCTCCGGATGGAGAACCACATCGTCGCGGCCATGGGCATCCATGACGGGAGCACGGACTTCCGGCGCGTGTTCCGCGAGATGGGCATCGAGGACCGGTGGATTCTCACCCCCGGTCAGAGCGAGCAGGAGATCCGCAGCGCCTTCCAGGTCTTCAGCCAGTCCGCGGTGCGGGTGAGCCAGGGGGCGGCGAGCTTCAGCCGCACGGCGCTGGGCGGCTTCGGGCAGTGAGGCGAGCGGGCCAGGCGCGCCCGCGTTATCAAGTGCCCCTCGCCCTCGTCCGGCCCTCCGTCCGGGCGAGAGCGACGGAGCCCCGATGCAGATCGACCACGCGCACCTCGCTCGCCTCGACCTCAACCTGCTGGTGGCCTTCGATGCCTTGATGCGCGAGCGGCACGTCACGCGCGCCGCCGCTCGGATTGGCATCGGGCAGTCCGCCATGAGTCATCACCTGGGGCGGCTGCGGGAGTTGCTGGGGGACGCGCTGTTCACCCGCAGGCCCGGGGGAATCGAGCCGACGCCGCATGCCCGGTCGCTCGCGGAGGCGGTGCAGGACGCGCTGGCGCGAATCCAGACGCTGGTCGTGGCGGAGCGACGCTTTCATCCCGCGACGGACTTCCGTGTGTTTCGCGTGGGCATCACGGACGGTCTGGAGATCTCCTTGATGCCTCGGCTCATGGCGCGCGTGGCGGTGGAGGCGCCGGGTGTGTCCCTCGCGCTGAGCCCGTTGAGCGAGGCGCAGGGGCCGCGTCTGTTGGACGAGGGCGAGTTGGACTTGTTGCTCGGGCCCATCGAGGACGCGAGCGCGTCCCACAAGCACCTGCCGTTCTGCGCCGAGGGTTATGTCTGTCTCTTCAACCCGGAGTTGGTTCGGGTGGGGACGCCGCTGTCGCTGGAGGACTTCCTGCGCATCCCCCATGTGCGGGTGAGTCGGAGAGCGGATGCGTCCGATGTGGTCGATGATGCCCTGGCGAAGCTGCGTCAGCGGCGGCACGTGGCGCTGCACACGTCGCAGACCCTGAGCGTGCCGTACATCCTGAAGCAGTCTCCGTTCCTGGGGATTCTCCCGCGTCGCTCGGCGGTGACCACGGCGGCGGCGTTTGGTCTGGCCGTCAGCCCGTCTCCCATCCCGCTGCCGGAGCGGCGCATCGCCATGCGCTGGCATGCTTCGCGAGATCCGGATGAAGCGCACCGCTGGCTGCGCGAGGCGCTCTATCGCATCGCGGTCGACATCAAGCATGAAGATGAGGCGCGCGCCGCGGAGATGGCGGCGCGTGCATCCGTCGAGGTCCCTCCCGCTCCACCGCGGGGCGAGCGCCGTCGCGTAGCGGTCTCCGCGCGAAGCACCCCGCGGAAGCGCCCAGGCTCGTCGGGGCGCGCGCCCTCTCGTTGACGAGACGAGCCGGTTCGAAATAGTAATGGAACGGTTCGTCTCGATATGGAGGGGTGATGAGTTCCTGGCGGGGCAAGCGGGTGCTGGTGACGGGCGCGACGGATGGCATCGGGCTGTTGACGGCGAAGCGGCTGGCGGCGGCGGGGGCGCGGGTGTGGGTGCACGGTCGTCAGGCTGAGCGGATTGAGCGTGCGCTGAAGGACGTCCCTGGGGCGGAGGCGTATCGGGCGGACTTCTCGTCTCTCCGCGAGGTGCGGACGCTGGCGGAGACGCTTCTGCGTGAGCCTCCGCTGGACCTGCTCATCCACAACGCCGCGCTGGGGGCGGGGGCTCGGGGCGCGGGGCGAGAGCTGAGCGCGGATGGCTTCGAGCTGCGGTGGGCGGTGAACCTGCTGGCGCCGTTCGCGTTGACGGAGTGGTTGCTGGCGGAGGGGGCTGCGCCTCGCGCGGTGGTGAACGTGGCGTCGCTGGGGCAGGCGCCGCTGGACTTCGCGGACCTCCAGTTGGCGCGCCGCTATGACGGCTTCCAGGCGTACATGCGCAGCAAGCTCGCGATGATCCTGTGGACGCGGGAGCTGGCGGCGCGACGTCCGGAGTTGCTCATCAACTCGTTGCACCCCGGGACGTTCCTCGCGACGAAGATGGTGGTGGAGTCTGGGATTGCGCCGATGGGGACGGTGGACTCGGGCGCGGTCGCTGTCGTCGGTGTCTCGGAGACGACCCTGGCGGGACGCGAGCGTGGGGAATTCTTCGATGTGCAGCGCAAGTCTCGCCCGCACGAACAGGCCTATGACGTGAAGGCGCAGCAACAGCTGCGGCAGGCCGCGCTGGAGATGCTGCGCACGGCCGGCGTTCCTGTCCCGAGCGCGTGAGTCGGGATGGCCCCTGCTCGCGCGAGGCCGCGAAGTCATGCGAGCTTCGAGGCGAGGAGGCGACCCTGGTGCACTCAGACTCGCAGACGCTCTTTGCTCGAACAGCGCAGGGACAGACGCTCACCCTGTGCCGTGAGGAGGACGAGGGGACGGTGGAGTACAGGCTCAGGTGCTTTGATGGCTATGAGTCCGTCTCCGAGACGGAGTTCCGACGGAACCCCCTGCCTGCGGGGTGCCCGGATACTTTCGGAACACTCCAGGAGGCGATGAGCGCGGTGACGCGGTACTGGGGCGCTGGCGCAGCCGCGTTCGAGGATGTTCGCCTCGGGCGAGGATTGGAACTCGACTTCATCGCCGCGCTCCGCGAGGGGGCTCTGGCGCCGCTGCGGCCACGAATGAGCGCCTCGGAGATGGTCGAGCTGCTCGGGCTGCCCGACTTCGTTCAAACCACGATGGCTGGCGTGTGCTGGTGCTACGGCTCGGTCCAGATCCACTGGATGGCGGGGACGCTGCACAGCCTGGAGATCGACGCGGGCGCGAGTGACTTCACCAGCCTCCGATTGCGTGGCTACTTCCTTCGTCCCGGAATGGTGCGCGCGCAGGTCGAGGCCCACCTGGTGAGCGAAGGGGTGCGGTTCTCGGCGGTGGCTTGGGCGGGACTGCCCCTGCTGCGCATTCCATTGGCGCGTGACCCCCTGCAGGTCATCACCATCGACTTCATGCCGGAGGACGGGGAGCTCCACGCGATGTACTGGCATCCGGACGTCAGCGTGCTGGGGCCGCGCGCTGCTGGCGTCTTGCCGGACTGAGCCGGCGCGGCTCACTGCGTCCTCGGAGCCGCTGGGTGCTCGTGACCTCGGGACGCAGGTAGCCGAGCACCAGCGCGCACAGCTCCTCCGCGAAGGTGTCGTCCTCGAGGTAGTCCGGTCGCTGGGAGACCGCGGCGTGGCAGAGCGCGTCCACCGTGTGCACCAGGATGAAGACGGCCATGTCCAGGTTGGCGGGGCGGATGTCGTGGACCCTCGGCAAGAGGAAGGCGCGCACCATCCGGATGAGCCGTTGCTCGAAGGTGTCGACCGTTCCCCACTCGCGCATGCGCGGCAGCAGCTCGTGCAGCACCTGATGCAGCCGAGGGTTGTCCACCTTGGACGCGATGACCTGCCCGATGAGCGCGCGCAGGGCCACGGGCAGCGGCTGGCTGGCGAGCTGAGCCAGCCCTCCCTCGAACTCGGCGAGCGATTGGGTGCGGTGGCGCTCCATCACCGCCACCACCAGCCCTTCCTTGCTCGGGAAGTACTGATAGAGCGAGCCGATGCTCACGCCCGCTTCTTTCGCGATGCGGTTCGTGCTCGCGCCGTCGTAGCCATCTTGAACGAGAACGCGAGCCGTGGCCGTGAGGATGGCGTCGCACGTGGCCTGGGAGCGCGACTGCCGAGGGTTTCTCCGACGGGGCTGGGGCGCGGCGCGAGGCATGCGGACTCCTGGAGGAATGTGAGCGCCAAGGCGAGTTGAGAATATGAGCGCTCGCTCACATTCTTAGCACATGAACTCCTTGTCGACGTCGTCGCACGCCCCTTGCTTCTCGGCTGCTCGTCCCTCACGCACCACGGGGCCCTTCACGTATCAGGGGCGCCGCGCGCTCATCACCGGAGCCTCCTCCGGGATTGGAGAGTCCTTCGCGCGAGTCCTCGCCGCGCGCGGAATGAACCTGATTCTGGTGGCTCGCTCGGAGGACAAGCTGCGCGCCTTGGCGACCGAGCTGTCCTCGCTCCATGGCATCCACGCGGAGGCAATGCCCATGGACCTGGGCCGAGACGGCGCGGCCCGCGCGCTGTGGTCGCGCTGCGAGGAGCGAGGGCTGGAGGTGGACCTGCTCATCAACAACGCGGGGTTCGCGACGTACGCGCCCTTCGAGTCCTCGCCGCTCGCGCGTGAGCACGAGCAGGTGATGCTCAACGTCACCGCGCTGATGGACCTGAGTCACCTGGCCCTGCCGGGGATGCTGGCGCGGGGCGAGGGCGGAATCATCAACGTCGCGTCGACGGCGGGTTATCAGCCGGTGCCGTACATGGCGGTGTACGGCGCGACCAAGGCGTTCGTGTTGTCCTTCACCGAGGCGCTGTGGGCGGAGAATCGCGAGCGCGGGGTGCGGGTGCTCGCGCTCTGCCCGGGGCCGGTGGAGACGCCCTTCTTCGACGTGGTGGGGACTCGGAGCGTCGCGGTGGGCGTGATGATGACCTCGGAGCAGGTGGTGCTCTCGGGGTTGCGGGGCCTGGAGCAGGGGCGGCCCTCGCTCGTCGCGGGGTGGCGCAACTGGCTCCAGGCGAACCTGGCGCGCCTGTCCCCGAGAGCGCTCACCGTGAAGGTCGCCGCGGGGATGATGAAGCCGCGCCGACCGCTGCAGCTCGCGGGGAGCTGAGGCTCGCTCGGCGCGAGACTACTCGGGGCCGCTCGTGCCCTCTTTCAGGGCAGTGCGGCCGCCGATCTCCGGGAAGCGCTCATAGGCGCGCAGCAGCGCGTCCAGGTGGGCGGGGTTATCGAGATCGAGCGGTGTGTCCGTGAGGCGAACCACCCAGCCGCCCGTCGCGGTGCGCCGCGCCCGAGAGAGCAGATCCGCGTCGAGGGATGGATTGGGGAAGCCGATGCGCTGCGTGGTGGCCGCCGACCAATAGTTCAGCCACCCCAGTCGATGTGGAACCTCGGGCGAGCGGATTTCCCAAGGCAGCTTGAGCGCTGGAAGGCCATGGGGTGGGCTCGGTGGTCCCGCCAAGGTGGGGCTTGTCTGCTCCGCGATGTCCCCTGCGGCGCGCTGGGGTGTGGCGTGAGCCCAGAACGCGTGTGTGGCCTCCGCGACCCGTTCGAGTGTCTCCGCTGCTGCCGAGATCCCCGCCACGTCCAAGGGCCATTTGGCGTGAACCTCGAACAGTGGCTGTCCTCCTGGATTCTGGCTCGCCGGTGTCTCCCTGCGAGAGAGCGTCACGAAGTGGCCTTCATCTCCATTGCAGAGCAGCGGCAGCCGTCCACGGGCTGTCTTGGCGGTGTCTCGTGACTCGCGCGGTGGTGCCGGGATGAAGAGACCTTCGTCCGAGAGGGTCCACGACAAATTCAGCCCGGGGATCGCGCGTTCCATTTCATGGACCACCGCCATGGGGCGCGTGTCCTCGCTGCTCAGTGCAGGCGAATAAGCGACGAGGAGACAGGTGTCTTGTGGGGCGGTCATGTCAGCACCAGTCCATGACGACGATGGTGAGGGAGGGGTCGGCGTCGCGCAGGGCTTTTCTGTGGGCATGGCTGCGCACACCCATCGCGAAGCTGTATCCGCATGCCCTGGCGAGGTCACGCTCCCGCTGTGCTTCCAGGACCTGCTTCTCGATGACGATCTCCCGGAGCGCGACCGTGAACGTGTCGAAGTGGTCCGTCTTGATCTCCCACAGCACACGGGTTCGGAGCTGAAGGGCATCGAAGCGCTTTCCGTTGACGAGCACATCCGCCCCGGGGAAGCCATTCTGAGGGACCAAGTCGGCGCACCGGTTGTGCATCGCATCGCCGCCGAGGTGTGGCACGGGGCGAGGTGCGCAATCAGGACTGCGCTCTTGGGTCTCAGGCCCGGTTGGCACCGGGGGCAGCCAGTCTTGCCCCGCGGGCTCTGGCTTGTGCCTTCGAGACATGGCGAGTTCTGGCGGGGCGGGCTTCGTCGTGAGCGAGGGCTCCGCACCCGTAGGGCGACTCCCCTTCAGCTCGTACGCATCCAGTGCTTCTTGGATGGCGAAGCCCACCACCACCGCACCGGCGATGACGACCGCTCCCACCACGACCTCGGGCGCCGCCAAGACACACAGTCCGATGCCCAGGACGACCGTATCCGCCGAGGCGACCGCGCATCTCCCAGTGGGGTCATTGAAGCGAAGCCGGTCGTGGTCAAGGCGTGGGAAGCACTCCTCCACAAGCACAGGCCAGGGATGCGAAGCTTCGTGGACCGCGCAGCGCCCCTGGTCTCGCCAAGGCAGCGTCGCCGCTCGCTGGAGGTTGGCGAGCCTCGGGTCCTTGGGGACTGGCTCTCCGGCATGAGGCGTGGGGGACGTCGCGCAGGCCATGAGCAGGAGCAGCACTGCGATGCAGGTGCAGATGCGCATGGCGGTATCCCTTCACGTGGTGGGCATGAGCTTGTCTGCTCGTGAGGATGCCAGCACGCATCCTCACGAGCGGGGCACCGCTTCTGCTCAGGAGTCGCTGACGAGGAAGGTGAAGCCTTCGGCGGCGATGTCGGCGGGCAGCTCGTGCTTGCCGTCGAAGGCGTGGAACTCGACCGAGTACTTCTCATTCGTGAGCTGGTACTCGATGTACTTGCCGCTGGTGTCGAACGACAGCACAGGGTCTCGCGTTCCGTGGGACATGTACACGCGCGGCTTGCCCACCAGCTCCGACGGCGCCACGAAGCCCGCTGAGAACGCCGCGATGTGCTGGAACACATCCCCGTTCGACAGGCCCAGCGACAACGCATAGGTGGCCCCGTCCGAGAACCCGCCGATGCCCACTCGGGCCGGGTCCACCGAGAACCGGCTGAACACCTGCTTCAACTTGTCATCGATGAAGTCGCGGTCCGGACCGTACTTCCCGATGAGCATGTCCCAGGATTCCTCCTGGGACTTCGGAATCAGGAGCAGCGCTCCCGCCGTATCGGCGGAGGCTCGGAAGCGCTTGAGCATGCTCTCGGGCAGCTCGCCCGCGCCGTGCAGCAGGAGCACCAGCGGCGCGGGCGTCCCGGCCTGATAGGACTCCGGGACATACACGAGGCCGCTCGTCCCCGTGTCGGTGAGCCAGATGACGCCCTTCTCCGTGCTCAAGGCATTCGGCGCGGCGGGCCGGGCGCTCAGGCGCGAAGACCCGAACGCCGTGTTCACCACGAAGCTGTCCTCTTCGTGACAGCCCGACGCCAGCACGACCAGGGCCGCCGCCAAGAAGCCGCTCACGCACCACGACGCAGATCGCTTCATCCCTTCGCTCCTCCGTGCTCTCGCATCGCGAACGAAACGACTTCGGCGTCGCGGTATATCGAGGCCCGAGGGAGCCGACGAGGTGTCTTGGGTGACGCGCCTGCTCGGGACTACCGCACGCGCTCGATGCGCTGGCGGCGTCCCTTGATGCGTCCCTCGCTCAAGCACTGGAACGCGAGACGCGACACGCTTCGGGCGACCGCGACGTAGGCCACGCGATCCTGGATCTCAATCTTGCCCACGTCGCTCGCGTTCAGCCCGCCCGCCTCGCCCGTCAGCGCGCCGAGGATGTCTCCCGGCCGCATCTTGTCCTTGCGCCCCGCCAGGATGCACAGCGTGTCCCACGGCGAGCCGAGCCCCGCCGCGCCCGTCGCGCTCACGGGCGGCAGCGCCTCCGTGCTGGCGCGCTCCAGCCGCACGCCCGTGGCGGACTCGATGGTCTCCACCTTGCGAGCGTCCTGCGCCGTGACGAGCGACACCGCCAACCCCGTCCGCCCCGCGCGCCCCGTCCGCCCGATGCGATGCACATACGGCTCGGGCTGCGCCGGCACGTCGAAGTTGATGACGGCGTCCAACGCCTCCACGTCGATGCCTCGCCCCGCCACGTCCGTGGCCACCAGGATGCGCGTGCTGTGATTGCGGAACTTCGCCATCACGCGGTCGCGCTCCTCCTGCTCCAAGTCCCCTTGCAGTCCATCCGCGCTCACGCCCGCTCGGCTGAGCCCGCGCGCCACCTCGGCCACCGTCACCTTGAGGTTGCAGAACACGATGGCCGAGCCGGGCTGGTGATGCTGGAGGATGCGCAAGAGGAGCGCCGACTTCTCCTCGGGCGTGCACGGATAGGCCACCTGCTGGATGGTCGGCGCGCTGTCCGTCGACTCCACCGTCACGCGCGTGGGCGAGCGCTGGAACGCGCGGCTCATCTGCTCGATGGTGTCCGGGAACGTGGCGGAGAAGAGCACCGTCTGCCGGGTGCGCGGCGTCTCGGCGAGGATGCGCTCCATGTCCTCGCGGAAGCCCATGTCGAGCATCCGGTCCGCTTCGTCGAGCACCACCGTGACCAGGTTCCGCGTGTCGAGCGCCTCGCGCTGAAGCAGGTCCAACACGCGCCCCGGCGTCCCCACCGCCACGTGCGCGCCCTTCTCCAGCGCGTTCACCTGCGGGCGAATGGGCTGACCGCCCGCCAGCGCCAGCACCTGGAGGCCCGGCAGCCTGCGCCCCAGCCGGCGCAGCTCGCCCGCCACCTGCGCGCAGAGCTCACGCGTGGGGCACAGCACGAGCGCCTGGATGTGACGCCGCGACAGGTCCACCTTCTGGAGCAGCGGCAGCGCGAAGGCCGCCGTCTTCCCGCTGCCCGTGCGGGCCTGCCCCACGAGGTCCTTCCCCGCGAGCAGCACGGGGATGCTCTGCGCCTGGATGGGCGTGGCGGTCTGGAACTCCAGCTCCTGGAGGACCTGAAGCAAAGGGGGAGCAAGGGCGAGGGCAGCGAATTCCATGACGGCCTCCAAGAAGACAGAGGCGCGGGAATGAGCCTCGGGTTGTTTCACGCGCCCCGGGTCACGAGGCGCGTGCGCGCGGTTACCACGCCGTGTGACGGTAATCCTTGAAGAAGTTGCCCCAGACGAACTCGCCGGTGTTCTCGGAGGTCATCACGGGGTCCACGATGCGCGCCGCTCCGTCCACGATGTCCAGCGGCGGCTGGAAGTCCAACTCCTTCACCTTGCGCTCGGCGTGCAGGGCCGGGTCCTCGTCGGTGACCCAGCCCGTGTCCACCGCGTTCATGAAGATGTTGTCCTTCGCGTAGTCCGGCGCGGAGGTCAGCGTCATCATGTTCAGCGCGGCCTTCGCCATGTTCGTGTGCGGGTGACGGTCCGTCTTCGTCCCGCGCGAGAAGCTGCCCTCCATGGCGGACACGTTCACGATGTGCCCGGGCTTGCTGCGGTCCTTCATCATCAAGGGCTTGAGCTTGCCGCAGAGGATGAAGGGCGCCACCGCGTTCACCAGGTGCACCTCCAGCATCTCGGCGGTGGGCACCTCCGCCAGCTTCATCCGCCAGGAGTTCACCTCGCGCAGGTCCACCTGCTGGAGGTCCGCGTCCAGCCGCCCCTGCGGGAAGAGCGCCTGCGTGTCGCCCTCCTGCTCCAGGTGATACGGCTGGAGCGACAGCGCCGCCGACGAGTGGATGCCCAGCGCGGGGTCGCTGCTGCGCCACGACGCCGCGAGCGCCGACGGGTCCTGACCTCCCGCGCCGAGCGTGGGCTGGAGCGCCGTGACGCACTCCTCATGGCCCGCGAGCAACGTGCGCGCCGCGTCCGGGAGCGTGTCGAAGGCGCGCTGCTCACCGTCCAGCAGGTGCGCGTAGAAGCCGGGCGGACGGCGCACCGTCTGCGCCGCGTTGTTGATGAGGATGTCCAGCCGCTGGTGCGTCTGCTCGATGTGCCGCGCGAACAGCTCCACGCTGGGCGCGTGGCGCAGGTCCAGCCCGTGGATGTGCAGCCGGTGCGACCAGCTGGAGAAGTCCGGCTCCTGCATGTACCGGCCCGCCGCGTCCTTGGGGAAGCGCGTGGTGGCAATCACTCGCGCGCCCGAGCGCAGCAGCATGAGCGACGCCTGATAGCCAATCTTCACGCGAGCGCCGGTGATGAGCGCGACCTTGCCCGTCAGCGGCGCGCGCTGCGTGCGCTTGGCGTAGTTGAAGTCCGCGCAGTCACAGCACATCGTGTCGTAGAAGAAGTGCAGCTTGCGGTACTCCGCCTTGCACACGTAGCACCGGCGCGGGACCTCCAGGATGCGCTCGGCCTGCTCGGTGGGCGGCGGCGGCGGCAGCGCGGGCACGGTGAACACGGGGGAGCGGCGCAGCGAGCGAATCTCGGTCGTCGCGCGAATCTCGCGGTCATGCGCGCGCTTCGTCTCCTTGCGGTCGCGGCGCAGCGCCTTGGCGAAGCGAGACTTCGCGGTCCGGTCGGGGTGCACCATGCGGCCCGCCGCCGCGAGCAGCTCGATGCGGTCCTCCTCCGGCAGCCTCGCCAGCAGGAAGCGGTTCTCGCTCACCGCCTGGAGGACCCGCGTGCACGCGCGGACCTCGTCCAGCGACAGGGTGACCGGGGGCAGCGCTTCGGGCGGGGGCGGAGAAGTCGTCTCGTCGTTGCTCATCCCACCGGTGCATACCTCCCAGCGCGACGCGAGGAAAGGGCGCTGGTGGAGGCCGCCCGGCGGGGTGGTGGGAGTGCGGGCGACCGGGCCCCGCGAGTGTTGTCCCGTGGCTCAGGACAGGGGCTTTCCAGCCCCGTGGCTCAGGACAGGGGCTTTCCAGCCCCGTGGCTCAGGACAGGGGCTTTCCAGCCCCGTGGCTCAGGACGAGGGCTTCAGCCCCCCGGCGTACATGCTGCCGGAGCGCGAGATGATGACCCCGTGGGGCAAGAGCTTCATGGACAGGGCGAGCAGCCGGTTGAGCAATCCAGGGATGGACAGCTCCTTGCGCCGGACGAAGGCGCGCACCGCGAGCCGGGCGCACTCCTCGGCGGACATGATGCCCAGGTCGCCTGCCTTGAACTTCCGGGAGAGGCCGGACAGCTCCAGCATCTCGGTGGCGATGCCGCCGGGCGCGAACACCGTCACGGACACGCCCGTCTTGCGCAGCTCGTAGGCGAGCCCGCGCCCGTAGCTGATGACGAAGGACTTCGTGGCCGCGTAGGCCGTCTGGTACGGCAGCGGCGAGAAGCCGGCCATGGAGGCCACCAGCATGAGGCCGCTCGGCGTGCCCTGCTGGAGGAAGTGCGTGGAGAAGCGCTGCGAGAGGTCCACGAGGCTGGTGATGTTCGTGGCCACCATGGACTCGAAGTCCGCGGGGGCCTGCTCCAGCGCTCGGCCGAAGAACGTCACGCCCGCGTTGAGGATGGCGCCGGCCACGTCGCGCCCGGCCACGGCGGACTCGAAGAGGCGCTGAGGCTCACCCGCGCGGGAGAGGTCCGCGGCGAGCGGCGCCACCTTCACGCCGTGCTTCGACTCGAGTTCCGCTTGCAGCGCGCTCAGCCGGTCCGCGCGGCGGGCCACGGCGATGATGTTCGCGCCGTGCTGGCTCGCGAGCACGCGCGCCATCTCCAGCCCCAGTCCCGACGACGCGCCGGTGACGACCACCCAGCGATTCTTCAGCTCCAACCTGGCCATGGCGCGTTCCACTACCCCAGCCGCGCGCCGCGCGCGACCTCCGTGCGCTTGCCTGGCTCGGTGGAGCGCGAGGACCCGCCAGTTGCAGGGCCCGCAAAGTAGCAGGGCCCCGGAGGAGGGGCTCCGGGGCCCTTGCCGTGCGTCGACTGCGGGATGGGGGGAAGCTCCGGGCTGGGGGAGCCCGGGCACTGGCCGAGGGGTCAGCCAGCCTTGGTGAGCACCGCCATGGGGGGCGGCGCGGGGACGACGTAGGCCGCGGCGAGGAGGGCGTCCGACAGGGCCTGGGTGAGGGCGCCTTGCACCGCGTCTCCGCGCGTGGGGGCGCACCAGGCAGTCACCGCGAGGACAGGGCCCGCCGCGGTGAACTCCGCGATGCCCACGCCCACGCCCGGGGTCGTCAGCACGTCGGGGATGCCCGCCGCGACGCTGGCGAACGCCTCCTGCATCGCGCGCACGTTCGTGCCGTGCACGAGCGGGACCTTCACGACGACGCGCCGGTGCGGGTGCGAGTGGAAGTTGACGATGTTGTCGCCCAGCAGCCGGCTGTTGCCGACGAAGATGCGCACGTTGTCGGGCGTATCAATCGTGGTGACGAAGAGACCAATCTCCTGCACCGCGCCGCTGATGCCGCCGCCGCTGATCTCCTCGCCCACTCGGAAGGGCCGCAGCACCAGCAGGAACACGCCCGCCGCGAAGTTGGAGAGCAGGCCGGACCAGGCCGAGCCGATCGCGATGCCGGCCGCGGCCAGCAGGGCGGCGAAGGACGTGGTCTCGACCCCCATCACTCCCAGCAGCGACAGCAGCAGGAGGATGGTGAGGAAGCCGCTGAAGAGGGACTCGACGTAGCGGATGAGCGTGGCGTCGAACTTGCGCTTCTGCAGCGCGAGATGGAGCACCTTCTGGAAACCGCCGATGGCGGTGCGCCCCATGAACCACAGCACGATGACGGCGGCCAGCTTCAGGAAGAAGGGCAGCGCGTCCGTCAGTGCCAGGGTCTTCAATTGAGTGATGAGTGATTCCACGTGTGCCGCCGACCTTTGCTGGGTGCTGGGATGTTCCAGGCGAGCGCGGACTGTACAGCAATCACAGTGCCAGTCCGGAGTTGCCGTGTCGGAGGCCCCGCCTCAGAGGAGGCGGGCCGTTTCCCAGCCGACACGGGCGCGGGCCCTGACGTGTCAGGGTGGGGCTCTGACATGTCAGGGCAGGGATTGACCCGTCAGAAGGTGGCGATGGGATTGGCGGGTGAGCCGGTGCCCCCGTCCACGGCGAGCGGCGAGAGGGTGAAGAGGAAGTCGTAGCGGCGGCGCTCGGCGGCGGCGCGGCTCAGGGCCTCGGGGTCGGCGTTGTCGATGATGTAGACGCCGAGCGTGTGGATGAGCAGCAGGTGGACGGGCATCACGACGCCGTCCACGCCCGAGGGCATCACGTCCGCACCGACGTCGGTGGCGACCACGGCGACGCCTCGCTGCCGGAACCACTCCGCGGTGGAGGCGTGCAGGCCCGGCGAGTGCTGGGACACCTCCCACGGCCCCACGGCGGCGCGGCGGGCCCAGCGGCCGGTGCGGACGATGACGGCGTCCCCCGGCGTCACCCGCACCTGGGTCTTCTTCTCCCAGGCGTCCAGGTCCTTGGCCGTGATGGGGGTGCCCGGCTCCAGGTAGGGCACGCCCAGGAAGGCCGGCATGTCGATGAGCACGCCGCGCGTGAGGAGGCCGTCGCGCAGATTGTTGATGGAAAGCACCGAGCAGCCCTGGGCGTTCACGCGCCCTTGGGCGTAGCCGTTGTACATCTGGCCCTCCGCGAAGATGTGGCAGAGCGCGTCGATGTGCGTGTGCGACCAGCCGTGGTAGCCGATGCTCAATCGGTCCGAGCTGTACGTGGAGCTGTCGGGCTCGCCGGAGGTGAGCATGGCGTGCTCCAGCGGCGAGGGCACGTCCGCGGCCTTCTGCGTCTCCACGGTGTGCGCGACGGAGACGGAGACGCCGTCTCGCACGAGCCGCGCGGCCTGCTTGCGCTTGTCACGGGTGATGAGGTTGGCGGCGCCGAGCTGGTCCTCCGCGCCCCAGCGTCGCCAGTTCGTGTGTTTCGCCTTCCACGCCTGGATGTCCTGCGCGGTGGAGAGCGAGGGAGTGTCCTCGGCGCTCACGGGGAGGGCGCCGAGCAGCAGGCCGGTCGCGAGCACGGTTCGAAGCAAGGTCATGGAAAGGGGACTCCGCGCGCCATCGCCAGAGGTGGCGAGGCGGCCACCGCGCGGTGCCGGTGGCGATCCCTTTCGTAGGGATGCGGCGGGGTGAAGCCCAATCCACCGCATCGATGACGCTCATGGATGTGGCGCATGGACGAGGGCGCTGTCCGTGCCGCGCCGCTGCACGGGTGGGCGTGAAGGAATGGGTGGTCGTTCGTTTCTCCTGGGGTCGCGCGGCTCCTCTCGCCATGGGAGCATCCCGGGTCCGTGGTCTTCCGCTGTCCTCTCGCTTTCCTCCACGAGGCATCACTCCGCTCATGCACTCCTTCCGCTTCCGTCTGGGCCTGTCTGGACTCGTTGCCTCCTCGCTGCTGCTGGCCACGCCCGCCTTCGCCGATTGGGTCGGTGACCTGCGCGTGAAGAGCGCGCCACTTCCTGGGCAGAAGGGCCCCGCTCCGGAGACGGCCGGGAAGATGTACGGCCGCATGGACAAGCTGCGCATGGACATGGACACCCCGCAGATTCCCGGCGGAATGACCATCCTGTTTGACTGGGAGAAGCGCACGGGCGTCGTCCTCTTCCACGAGCGCAAGACGGCCATGGTGCGCAACCTGGATGCGCTGCCGGTGCAGATTCCCAACACGTGTATCGGCAAGGGTCAGGACCTCGACGCGTGCTTCACCTCGCAGGGGTACAAGAAGGTCGGCACCGAGAAGGTCAACGGCCACCCGACCATCGTCTACGAGGGCCTTCCTCCTGGCGCGGAGGGGAGCATCAAGCGGCAGAAGGTGTGGCGCCCCACGGACCTCCCGGAGGTCGCCTACGTGCGCAGCCAGACGTTCGACCCGCAGAACGCCCTTCGGGCGGAGATTGACGTCACGAACATCCAGGTGGGCGCGCAGCCGGACTCGCGCTTCTCCGTCCCCGCGGACTACGAGACGCAGGACGCCATGCGCCCCGTGCCCACGTCGATGGGTGCCTTCAAGGCCGAGGACCTCCAGGGAAAGACCCCCGAGCAGATCCAGGAGATGATCCGCCAGCGCATGAGCCAGCAGGGCGCGCACGGCACGGCGCCCGCGCCGAAGAAGCCGAAGAAGTAGCGAGCGGCTCACATCCGTCCTTCGCGGAGACATCCACCGAGCGCGTTCGGCGGAGGATGTCTCCGGTCTTGCAAGGCGGTGGGGCGTGAGGCGCGTCCACGCGTTACACGGGTACACCGAGCCGCCGGTCCGTTGCGTGGTCACCTGCTTCGAGGGGCCCTGGCAGGTCGCGGTGGAGCCGCCCTCCGCATCCTCGGGTGCGCCGCAACCCAGGCGCTTGCTCAGGCCCACGAACTGGTCCTCGGTGCCCCGGGTGAAGACCTCGTCGCCAACCTTCAATCCCTGGCGCGAGCGGTTCAATGCATAGCGAATGGTGCGAACCTTTCCTTCCGCCAAGCGTACGTCATCGGTGCGCAGGTGGCTGCATTCCTCGGTTGCCTCACACAGCCATCCACGCTTGTCTGGCCCGCGGGGGCACGTGAGAGAGCCTTTGCAGCCCAGCTCCGCGTGGCTCGCCTGGAGACTGTCTTTCCATGCCCCCGCGCTCAACGGCTTGGAGAAGGTGTCGGCGGGACCCGCGCCCAATTCCTCCGCGACGTTCGCCAGGGCCGCGACGTCTCGGCGGGGCTGGGTTATTCGTCAAGGAATAGGCCGTCGTTCGTTTCTTCAAGAGTCGTGCGGTTCATTCCGCCATGGGGGCATCCCACGGTCCGTGGTCTGTCGTTGTCCACTCACACTCCTTCACGAGGCTTCATTCCGCTCATGAATTCCTTTCGCTTCCGTCAGGGTTTGTCTGGCTTCGTTGCCTCCACGCTGCTGCTGGCCACGCCCGCCTTCGCCGACTATGTCGGTGACCTGCGTGTGAAGAGCGCGCCCCTTCCGGGGCAGCAGAGCCCCGAGCCGGAGACGGCCGGGAAGATTTACGGCCGCAAGGACAAGCTGCGCATGGACATGGTCTCGTCTCAGCTTCCCGGCGGAATGAGCATCATCTTCGACTGGGCGAAGCCCAGTGGCATCATCCTCTTCCACGAGCGCAAGACGGCCATGGTGCGCAGCCTGGATGAGGTGGCTGGGCAGCTCCCCAACACGTGTATCGGCAAGGGCCAGGACCTCGACGCGTGTTTCCTCGCGCAGGGGTACAAGAAGGTGGGCACGGAGAAGGTCAACGGCCACCCGACCACGGTCTACGAGGGCCTTCCTCCCAACGCGGAGCGCAGCATCAAGCGGCAGAAGATGTGGCGCCCCACGGACCTGCCGGAGGTCGCCTACGTGCGCAGCCAGACGTTTGATCTGCAGAACACGCTTCGCTCGGAGGTCGATGTTCTAAACATCCAGGTGGGCGCGCAGCCGGACTCGCGCTTCTCCGTCCCTGCCGACTACCAGGTGCAGGACCCCAAGCGCCCGATGCCCTCGTCGATGGGCACCTTCAATGCCGAGGGCTCCGAGGGGATGACCCCGGAGCAGTTCGGAGAGTTGCTCCATCGGATCGTGGACCCGCCGAAGAGCGGCGGCGCGCGCACGAGTCCGCCCGCGCCGAAGACGCCGACGAAGTAGCGAGCGACTTTCGGTGAGACGCCGGAGCCCCGCATCACGGCGATGCGGGGCCCGGAGGTGACGCGTCTCAGGCGTCGCGGTCGCGCGCCTGGATGGAGCCGGGCAGCGCGGTGCCGCCGGAGCCGAACTGGAGGTCGTTGAGGTCCTGGCTCAGCTTCCCCGTGTTGGTGGAGCGCTGGAGCACGAAGTTCGCGATGTCCCCCGGGCTCTGGAGCTTGGAGAGCTTGTCGATGAACTCGTTGAAGCCCCGGCCGTTGCCCTCCTTCCACTCGATGTTCGCGTTCTGCTTGGTGGAGATGTAGTCGCGGGCGCGCTGCGCGAGCTGCGTGAGTTGCTGCGGCGTGAAGCTCAGCTCGATGTCCTTCTTCTTGTCGAAGAGGTGCCCGTCGACCTTGTAGGCCCGGGCGTATTCATCCTCCACCTCGCCGGAGAGGCCCTTCATGAAGAGGGAGAACTCCTGCTTGTTGGGGTCCTCCTTCCCATCCGCGTTGATGTGTCGCTTGTAATTGATGGTGAAGCCGGAGGGGCGCTGCAGCTCCATGGTGTCGTCGCGCGAGCCGTCCGGGTAGGTCGTCTCGGTGATGGTGTTGCCGCTCTTGGGGACCACGTCCCACGAGTGGCTCAAGGGCCCGAGCTTGGCCTCCAGCGTCGTCTGGGAGGTCAGCTCCGTCTTCGACACCGTCGCCGCGCCCTGGACGCCCTTGCCGTTCTGCGTGGGCAGCTCGCCCGTCTTGCGGAACTGCTCGAAGGCGTCCTTGCCGCCCTTCGTGCCGATGTCGAACTTCGCGGTGCGCAGCTTGTACTCCGACAGCGCCGTGTCGTTCTTGACGGAGACCGAGCCCTCGCCGAGGCCCACGTCGACGGACAGGCCGCCCTCCATCAGCTTCGAGGGGCCTGCCGTCACCGTCAGCTCGTTGCCCTTGTGCTCGGTCTGGATGGAGAGGCCGTGGCCCTTCTTGATCTCCTCGCCCAATCCCAGCTCGACCTTCTTGGAGACCTTGCCGCTCACGTGGGCATAGAAGCCCTCGAGCTGGGAGGCCTCCATCTGCACGGAGGAGTTGTCTGGCATTGTCTCGGGCTTGAGCGGATGCGGCGGGGGAATCTGGCCGCGCTTCATCTTCTCGAAGTCCGCGTCCGTCATCTTCACTTCGTAGGTCAGGCTCTGGGAGCCCGTGACGCCGCCGCCGATGCTGACCTTCTTCAGGTCCAGCTCACCGCCCGCCGTCACTCCCACGTCCGCGCTGAGCTTCACCGTGGTGTAGCCGTCTTTCTTCTTCACGTCCTTGTCGAGCGAGGCGGACACCTCGACGGACACGGGGCCGGCCTGGCCCGGGACGCTCACGTTGAAGGGCTGCACCGTGGCGGGGTTGGGGATGTTCGACGGGATGGTGGGGTCGGCCAGCTTCATCTGCTGGATTTCGGGCGACACGTTCGCGTCGCGCAGGGCCTGGGCGCGCTCGGGGGAGCCGGGCTTCGTGGCGAACACCTTGGTGGCCGCGGTGCCTCGCAGGGAGCCGACTTCCGAATACTGCGGCTGCTCCTTGAGGTACGCCTTCATGTCCTCGTAGCTCTTGCCGGAGCCCGGGTCGAGCACGCGCTCGCCCTGCCGCACGACGACGTGGCCCGTCTGGCCTTCCGCGCCCGGACGCGAGTCCTTGAGGAACACCATCTCCGAGCGGGCCTGAATCTCGGGCGAGCACTTGCTCACGAAGTCTGCGGCCCGGTCGAGGCAGTTCACCTGACGGTCGCGGGTGTTCTCATCGAGGAGCGAGGTCGCCGGGGCCTTCTTCGCGCCGCCGCCCAGGTCCACCGGCTGGGTGGAAGGGGACGGGGTGAAGGTGGACGGAGCGGTGGGCGGGTGCTTCGCCGCGGCCTGTCGCGCCGCCTCGGCCTGCCGCGCGGCCTCCGCCGCCCTGCGTGCCGCCTCTTCCGCTGCCCTGCGTGCCGCCTCGGCCGAACTCCTGTCTGCAACGCGTCCAGCGCCCATGGGGAGACTCCTTCTGGGTCGCGCGGGAGCAGGGTGGGAGAAGGCTCCCGTCGCGACTTCGAAAAAGAGTACGCGCCGGGAAATTCGCGGTTACACGCCGCCACACGTCGGTGGCGCGGCTCTCTGGACCTTCATCGGTTCTGGGCGGAGATTTCCACGGCGGGCTTCGCGCGGGCCATCAGGCGCTCCACGCTCTTCAGGTGGGCGCGGCCGAACACGGCCATGGCCAGCGTGGCGCCGCAGAGCGCGAGGAACATGTCCCATTGCGCGTCCCAGATGTCGCCCTGGGAGCCGAGGAACGTGTCGCCCCCGGCGGGGTCCAGCACCAGCGCGGTCCACCACTCGAGCAGCTCGTAGCCCGCGCTGATGGCGAAGGCCACCGAGCCGGTGAGGAAGTTGAGCCAGCCTCCGCGCCGCAGCGGCGTGGCGCGCAACAACACCTCTCGGATGATGAACGCGGGGAAGAAGCCCTGCGCGAGGTGGCCCAGCCGGTCGTATGGGTTTCGCGACAGGTGGAAGGCATCCCGGACGAAGTCGCCGAGCGGCGTGAGGGCATACGAGTAATAGCCCCCGTAGGTCAGCACCAGGATGTGCAGGAAGACGCAGACATAGACCCAACGCGACATGGGGAAGCGGCGGAACGTCGCGGTCAGGACGACGACGCCGATGAGCCCGGGGCCGATCTCCAGCAGCCAGTTGAGGCGGCCGGCCGGACAGAAGAGGAGCGTGAGCAACAGGATGGGGGCCAGCACTCCCGCGAGGAGCAGGGGCACCCGAGCCTCCTCGCGCGTGCCGGGCACGGCGGGGAAGGTGGGCGCAATGACATCCAAGGACGGTGCGGAGGACATCGGAAGCGCGGACTGCATGGAGACCCCCAGTGAAGGGCGCCAGGATAGCGGGGCCCGCGCGCGGGGCTCGCCGTTTCCTGTGTCGCCCTCGGGGGACTTGGCCAAGAATCCGCCGACTATGTCTCCTGATTCGCGTGTCCTCCTCGTGGCCGAGCGCTTCCCTCCCGATATTGGAGGACTGGCGCGCAGTGGGGCTCGGACCGCGGGCGCGCTGGTGAAGCTGGGCGCGCAGGTGGACGTGTTGGCGTGGACGCGGACCTCGGCCCCGGGCGCGCTGGAGACCGTGGAGGACGCGGGCGAGGTGTCTCCGTTCGCGCGCGGCGTCACCCTGCATCGGCTGGGGTTGTTCGGCAGCGCGGACCTGTCCATGCAACACACGCTCGACGTGCTCAATCACTTGCATGCGAAGCGGCGCTACACGCTGGTCTGGGGGCACTATCTGTATCCGCCTGGGTTCCTCGCGGTGGTGTTCGCGGAGTCCCAGGGGCTGTCCTCGGTGCTCAGCGCGCGCGGCAATGACGTGGATCAGCTCATGTTCCCTCCGGGCGACTTCGCGCGCCTCTTGTGGACGCTGGGACGCGCGAAGGTGCTCACGGCCGCGTCGCGCGACCTGGGGCGGAAGATGGCGCTGCTGCTGGGCCGCGACCCCGGTGTGGAGGTGATTCCCAACGCCGTGGATACCGCGCTGTTCTCTCCCGGGGCGCCGGACCTCGCGCTGCGGGCGCGGTTGGGAATCGCTCCGGACGAGGCGGTGCTCGGCTTCTCCGGCGAGCTGCGCCACAAGAAGGGCCTGCCGTTCCTCCTCTCCGCGCTCACCGAGGTGCGCCGCGCGCGGCCCGCGTGCCTGCTGGTGATTGGTGAGGTGCGCGCCCGCGACGCCGAGCACCTGGTGGCCTATCGCGCCGAGCACCCCGAGGACGCGGCTCGCATCGTCGTGTCCGGTCGGCTCGACACGCCCGAGGCCATCGCGGCGCACCTGCGGCTGTGTGATGTCTATCTTCAGCCCTCGCTGTGGGAGGGCATGCCCAATGCCTTGCTGGAGGCCATGGCGTGCGAGCGCCCCGTCATCGCCAGCGACGCCGGAGGCATCCCCGAGGCCGTGGACTCCGACCACAACGGCTTCATCATTCCCAAGGCGCTGCTCAACCACCTGGGGCAGGCGTGTCTGGATGTCTTGGGTTTGCCTCCGGAGCGGCGGGCCGCGCTCGGGGCCGCCGCGCGACGCCGCATCGAGGAGCGTTTTCAGGCCGACGCGGAGGCGGACGTGCTGCGCCGCGTGCTCGCGCGGGCCATGCCGAACGCGTCCTCGTAGGTGGCCACCAGCGCCTCCTGCGCACGGCCCCAGGTGAAGTCCCGCTCCACGCGGGCCCGCGCGCTCGTGCTCAGGGCCGCGGCTCGGAGGGGCTCGTCACGCAATGCGCGCACCGCATCGACGATGGCCTTGGGGGAGCCGGGCTTCACCAACAGGGCCTCGGTGGTGTCCTCGGCCAGCGCGCGCACCACGGGCAGGTCGCTGGCCACCACGGGCGTTCCAGAGGCCATGGCCTCTAGCAGCTTCAGCGGACAGCAGCCCTGCGCGCAGTTGCGGTCGTTCATGGGCAGGGGCACGAGCACGACGTCACAGGCGTGGTGCAGCGCCGCCAGCTCGGCTTGGGGCAAGGGCTCGCGCAGCTCCACCGCGCCTTCGAGCAGCAGGTCTCCGCAGCGGTCCAGTAGCGCGCGGCGTTGGTGTCTTCGCAGCGGGCCCACCAGCGTGAGCACCACGGGGAACTCGCGGCGCAGCAATCGACACGCCTCGATGGCGTGGTGCACGCCCTGCCAGGCGGACATCGTCCCGCTGTAGAGCAGGCGCACGGGCTGCTCGGGTGGGCGCTCGCGCGGGGGCGCGTGGCGGAACAGGTTCAAGTCCACGCCGTTGGGAATCACGCGGATCCGCGAGGCGTCCGCGCCCCGTGACTTCAGGTGCTCGGCGGTCACCGCGCTCGGCGTCACCAGGAGGTCCGCGCTCTGGATGCAGGTGTCCTCCTGCGCCTCCAGCTTGAGCAACAGCTCGCGGTCATCGGCCACGTCCGGGTAGTGGTACTTCAGCTCGATGGACGGCAGCCCGTTCACCTCGAACACCAGCGCGTCCGTGAGGGCGTCCTTGCGGCGGGCAATCGGATAGCCCTCGAAGATGGAGCGCACGTGCACCACCCGGGCGCGTGGGCGCTCGCGCCACCAGTCGCCGAGCCGCGCGCGGAAGTTCAGTGCCTGCGCCATCAGGTCTCGGCCCCGCGCCTCCAGGGGGTGATACGTGACGCCAGGGCTCCACGGCATGGGGCGCGCGCCGGGCTCCGCGCCGATGGCCAGCAGGTCCACCTGTCCGAACGCGGCGCCCAGCGCCTCGACAAAGGCCTGGATGTGCACCGCCGCGCCCTTGGGTGAGGGGAAGCGGTCGAACGAGGCGTAGACGATGCCGGAGGTAGACACGCGCCCGTGCTACCGCGCCCCGTGTGTTCGAGCAAACGCGAGGGTTTGACCCATCCCGAGGCCCCTCCTACGCTGTGGGGTCCCGCCCGGTCGGCGGGCCAGAGGGAAGGCTCGAACCGTGGCGCTCGATGTCCATCGCTTTCGCGAGGAGTTGATCTACCGCGCCTCCGCGCCCGCGTCAGAGGTGCTGGAGGACATCGCCGCCATCGAGGCCTTCGACAAGAGCGTCGAGGCGCGACGGAGCACGCAGGGCCGGCTCGCGTGGGCCTGTGGTCTGCTGAGCATGGTCGTCATGGCGTGCTTCTTCTTCATCATGCAGGGCGAGTCGCGCGCCGCCTTCGTCATGTCGCTCGTGTCGGGGCTGGGGCTGCTGGGCATCGCCGTGTACTTCTTCTCCGAGCGCTCGGCGTCGCGGCGCTTCGACTTGAGCGACCGGCGCTACCTGCTGATTCGCACGATGCTCGACCGGCTGCGGCCGGACCTGGCCCCCGATGAGCCCGTGACGCTGACGCTCGACCTGGCGCCCGTGGATGACCCGAGCAAGCTGCGCGGCAAGGGGCCTCGCGGTCGCTGGCAGACCGAGGAGTTCCTCGACCCGTGGCTCGACCTGGAGGCGCGGCTGGCGGACGGGACGTACTGGCGGCTGGGGATGACGGACCGCCTGCGCAAGGCGCGGCGCACGTCCCGCAGCGCCAGCGGGCGCACGAAGGTGAAGACGCGGGAGACGGGCGTGACGCTGGCGGAGGTCCAGCTGCGCGTGAAGCCCGAGCGCCACCCCGCGCTGGCGGGCCTGGAGCGCGAGGCGCGCGAGTCCGTGCGGCTGCCTCCCGGGGTGGAGCTGGCTCGACTTCAGGTGTCCGAGGACCGCCTGCTGATGCGCGCGCGCACGGGGTATGGCGAGTGGGCAGGAGACGTGCCGCAGATCGCGACCATGATGATGCTGAGCCTCTACCAGGTGCTCAACTACTCCACGTCGCTGCGCAAGCGCGGCGAGACGAGGTCAGCCCGATGACGCCTCGCATGACCTGGCTCGGTGTGCTGGTGCTCGTGGGCGCGGTGGCGTGCTCGCGCGGCTCGGCCTCGGACGCGCCGGTTCCTCAGCCTGCCGCTTCGGAAGAAGCGGGGCTTGGAGAGAAGCTCAAGTTCAAGGACGGCGACGACCGTGAGGTGCTCTCGCTCAAGCCCAAGCCGGACGGGGCCAAGCTCATCGACGGCGAGGGCCGCGAGGTCGCGCGCTACAAGTGGAAGGGCTCGGACCTGGAAGTGTCTGGCCCCGACGACGCGGTGCTCGCCCGCGTCTCTCGCGAGGGCGACGGGTTCGCGGTGCGCGAGGCGCGCTCCGGTCCGGTGCGCTTCTCCCTCGTGCGAGACGGCGCGGGCTGGCGGCTCCTGGATGGCGCGGGTGCGCCGCGCTACGCGGTGGTCGCTGAGGGCGCGGGCTTCCGCGTGAGCGAGCCCTCCGGTGAGGAGCGCCTCCGCGTGCACGTGCGCGAAGGCAAGGTGTCCCTGCGCGAGCCGTCGGGGCGCACGCGCTTCGCGACGAAGTCTCCTGTGCGTCCCGTGGCGGTCGCCTGCCTCGGCTTCGAGTCCCTGGACCTCCCGCTGCGGGGAGCCCTTCTCTTCCTTCTTCAGGACCCGGCGTCCTCGCGCTGATCCGCCCCATGCCCTCTTCCTTCGAATTTCTTGGCCAGTGCATGGAGACCGCCGGGTTCCTCTTCTCCCGGCCCTGCTCCCGCGATGCGGTCGAGCAATGCACGTACTGCCAGAAGGCCATCTGCATGGCGCACGCGCGCCCGCGCGAGACGGGGACGCTGTGCACGTCCTGCGCGCGGCTCATGCCCGTGTCTCCCGGCGACGGGAGCAGCATGGACGACCCGAGCTACTACTACGACAGCTACGGCTACTACGGCTCCAGCTCCTGGGGGCACGGCTCGTCGAGAGATCCGCACGACTTCACCGAGGCGGATGGCGAGAGCCTTCGCCAAGAGGACGACGCCTCCTTCGAGGAGGACATGGGCGGGAGCTGACGCGTGGGCGCGTCGCGCTGGCTCATCTATGCGCTGGGCGGTGGGTTGGGGCACCTGACCCGAGCCTCCGCGCTCGCCCGCGTGGCCGCGCGCCGTGGGCACCTCGTGTCGCTGGTGACCAACAGCCCCTTCGCGCCGGGCCTGCCCTTGGAGCCTCTGCTCGGGCCCGGGGTCGCGGTGCATCGGCTGGACGCCTCGTGGGACAAGCCCGCGGTGGTGGCGGAGGTGGCGCGGCTGTGGACCTCCGCGCCGTGGGATGTGCTCGTGGTGGACACCTTTCCCCGTGGACTCGCGGGGGAGTTGCCGCCGCTGCTCGCCGCGACGCGAGCGCTCCCGGTGCTGGTGCATCGCGATCTGAATCCCGAGTACGTCGCTCGCTTCCAGTTGGCGCAGGCGGTGGATGCGTTCGCGCTGCTCCTCGTCCCAGGTGAGCCCGCGCCGTTCGCCGCGCATCCGCGCGCGGTGCGCACCGCGCCCTGGTTGTTGCTGGAGCGCGAGGCCTTGCTGTCGCGCGAGGACGCTCGGCGCGAGCTGGGCGCGGGTGATGACTCACGGCCCCTGGTGGTGGTGGCGGGCTGCGGTCGCGCGGAGGAGGTGGAGGAGATGGGGCGGATCGCGACGCGGCTCGAGGAGGGGTTGGGCGCTCAGGCTCGGGTGCGGTGGGTGGTGCCACCAGGCTTCACGTCGCCGGACTTCACGTCGCCGGGCGCGGCCCTGCCGGTGTGGCCGCTGCTGGCGAGGCTGCCGGGCGTGGACGTGCTGGTGGGGGCGGGGGGCTACAACACGGTGCGGGAGGCGCGGGCCACGGGGACGCCGTTGGTCGCGCTCGCGCGTCCTCGGCGCTACGACCGGCAGGCCATGCGTCTGCGGCCGGAGGAGCGGGTGGCGGACGCCGAGGCGGTGTTGGCCCGGGTCCAGGAGCTGCTGCCACCTCGCCCGCATCTCCCGGCGGAAGCGGACGCCTTCCGGGGCGCCCACGCCGCCGTGGAGCACATCGAGCGCGCGCTGCTCAGTGCTTGAAGCCCTGGTGTCCCGCGGCCGGCTCCATGCCGTGGGCCATGATGAAGTGGTAGATGACCTGCGGGTCTTCCTTGGGGCCGCCGAACAGCTCGACGAGGAAGTGTCCCTCGCTGCCCGTCTCCGGGTCCGTGCTGAGGGTGACCTCGGTGACCTCGCGCCCCGCCATCACCATCTCCGCCACCAAGGACTTGCCCTTGAGGACCTGCACCACGTGCTGGCGATCCTCCTCCATCAGCACCCAGTGGAAGTCATCGTGGTCGAACAACGTGGTGTCCGCGGAGCCACACCGGAGGATGCAGTTGGTGTGCTCCTGGAGCCAGCGCCAGAAGGCGTCGAAGTTCAGGGTCCGGGTGGGTTGCGAAAGCGTGTCCATGGTGACCTCGCGCGCGCCCGAGTGCACTGTGCTCTCCGGGCCACGTCCGCCCTGACTAGCACGGCCGGGGCACTCGCGGGGCGGGCACTTCCCTGCTCACCCGCCCTCGGACCCGCGGGCTGACGGGCGCCGTGAATCCCCCACCCCCAGAGGGTGTTGCTCGATGCGGGACGAGGGCACCCCCCTCGGGAGGATTCCAGGGTGGACCCGAGGACGCGCGAAGGACCCGCGAGGACGGTTACATCACCCCAGGAGGTTGCATGAGCCTGCGTGCCTTCTTCTCCGTGACGCTCGGCGCGCTGGCGGTCATCACGCTGCTGGCCGCCGCCTCGCTCGTCGGGTTGACGACGGTGCTGGCGCGCACGGCCGGCACGCTCGGCGACTCTCTGGAGGGCGTGCGGCTGGCCGAGGAGCTGGAGGTGGACCTGCTCTCCCACGCGCGGATGAGCAGCACGCCCGCCGCGCGGGACCCGAGCGAGGGAGCGGAGCGCGGCCGCTCGCTGCAAGAGCTGGAGGCAGGGTTCCCGCGGCAGCTCGCTGGCCTGGCCGCGACCGCGACCACCCAGGCGGAGCGGCACCTCCTGGACGAAGTGGGCGTGCACATCGACGCGTACCTGGCCGCCCAGCGCGCGCCGCACCTGCAATCGCCCAAGGGAGACCCTCGCGTGGAGCCCTCGCTGGACTCCGCGCTGGAGTCGCTGGAGCGGTTGATCCAACTCAACGTGAACGAGGCGCAGGCCGCGCGTGAGCGCGCCGCGCGATGGGACGAAACGGCCAACGTCGCGGGCCTGGGCCTGAGCGCGCTGATGCTGGCGTCGCTGGTGGGCGTCATCTTCTGGCTGCGTCGCTTCGCGCTGCGCCCCGTGGCGGACATCAGCCACGCCATCCGGCGCTTCAGCTCCGACCGCAAGAACACCCGCGCGCCGGAGTCCGGCCCCACCGAGCTGCGCGAGATGGCGCGCACGTTCAACGAGATGGCCAACCACCTGACGCACCAGCAGGAGCAGCAGCTCGCGTTCCTCGCGGGCGTGGCCCATGAGCTGCGCAATCCGTTGTCCGCGCTCAAGTTGTCCACCGCCATCGCGGATCCAGGCCGTGCCTCGCTGACGCCCGAGCGGATGCAGCGCACGCTGGCCCTGGTGCGCCGACAGGTGGCGCGGTTGGACCGGATGGTGGGGGACCTGCTGGACGCCACGCGCATCGAGGCGGGCCGGCTGGAGCTTCAACCCGAAGTGCGCGACGCGCGCGAGCTGGCGCGGGCCGTGGTGGAGCTGTACCAGTCCGGAGACCCAGGCCATGTGCTGCGCCTGTCGGTGTCGGACGCCCCCGTGCTCGTGCGCGCGGATCCCTCCCGACTGGAGCAGGTGCTGCACAACCTGGTGAGTAACGCGCTGAAGTATTCGCCCTCGGGAAGCCGGGTGGAGGTCTCCGTGCTGGGGCAGGGCGAGGAGGCCATCCTCGCGGTGGCGGACCAGGGCATCGGCATCTCCGCCGAAGAGATGCGCCAGCTCTTCACGCCCTTCCAGCGCACCGGCAATGCCCGCCAGCGCGCTCCGGGCGTGGGGTTGGGGCTGTCCGTGGCCCGTCGCATCGTCGAGGCGCACGGCGGGCGCATCGAAGTGCAGAGCGAGCCCGGCCAGGGCTCCACGTTCCGTGTCCACCTGGCGCTCCTGTCCTCTACCGAGGCCTGTTCGCCGAGGACGGACGCGCCCCCTGTTCCCGTGCACTGACGGGGGAATCGTTGCGTGTCGCGCGGAGGGGCCTCGGGAGGGGTGCGTCCGGGCGTCCGCCGGCATACCTTGCGGCCACACCGACTGGAGAGCCGCCTGGATGATGATGACCCTGCGCCGAGTCATGCCGCTGGCCGCCGTGCTGGCCCTGGGCGGCTGTGCTGGAGCCTCGAAGTCCGCGCCCTCCGCCGAGGTGCACGCCCCGCCCGCCGCCTCCGTCATCCAGTCGCACGAGGGCGGCTTCTCCGTGGCCTTTCCGGCGCCTCCCGCCGAGGAGCGGCGCACGCAGAGCACCGAGGTGGGCGAGGTGACGCTGCACACGTTCATCGCCTCGCGGCCCGACGCGGACTCGGCCTACTACGTCTCGTACACGGACTTCCCGCCTGGCGCGGTGTCGCAGGCGGATCCGCGTGACGTGGTGTCGCGAGCCAGCCACGGCGCGCTGGAGGCGCTGGGGGCGCAGGACATCTCCGCGCACCCGCTCACCATGGAGGGAGGCTTCCCCGGCCAGGAAGTGGGAGGTCGCGCGGGCGCGCGCCGGCTGCGCGGTCGCTTCTTCATGGTGGGCACGCGCCTGTATCAGCAGCTCCTGCTGCACCCCGAGGGACGACCGCCCTCGGATGCGGACAGCTTCTTCGAGTCGTTCAAGCTCGACCCGCGCGTCGCCGCCGAGCTGTCCCGCAATCGCGGCTCGTGAGCCGCGCGCCCCCCACGCGCACCCTCACACGCCGAGGCTGAGCCAGTTCGTGGCCGCGCTGCCCGAGTCCAGCTCGCGGATCCACACCGCGCGGTCCGTCCCCACCGCGTAGACATCGACGCGGTTCGTGCCGGTGAGCAGGGCGCTGACGGGCCCCAGGAAGCTCCCGCCCAGGAGCGTCCACCCCGAGAGCGAGGGGCTCCACTGCGCGCCGTCCCAGGTCTTCAGTCGCGGCACGCCGTCCGTGCCCACCGCGATGACGGACACCTTCGCGCCGTTGCCCCACGCGACGGCCGTCGGAGGACTCGCGAACGTGCCGCCCAGCGAGGTCCAGCCCGTGAGCGAGGGCTGCCACTGCGTGCCGTCCCAGGCCTTGTGTTGAATCGTGCCGTCGCGTCCGAGCGCGAAGACCTCGAAGGCGTGGGGCTGAGCCGGCGCGCGCGAGACGACGGCCAGCGGCCCCGCGAGCTGTCCGCCCAGGGACTGCCATTCGCCAGTGAGCGGATACCACTGCGCCCCATCCCAGTACCGCAGGCGGAGCGCTCCGTCCGTGCCCACCGCCATGAGCGTCAGGTAGGTGCCCCAGTTGACCGCCACGGGAGCGCCGATGAGCGCGCCGCCCAGGTCCGCGAGCCCCGTGGCGGACGGGCCCCAGCTCGTGCCGCTCCACCACTTGTGATGCACGGAGCCATCTTTGCCCAGGGCGAAGATGTCGAAGGCCCCGGGCATTCCCCACGGCGCGCGCGACACCGAGCACGGCGCGCCCGTGAGCTGTCCTCCCTGGTCCTGCCAGCCCGTGGCGGACGGGCCCCAGTTCGTGCCATCCCACCAGCGGCTCAGCAGCGAGCCCTCGGAGCCCACCGCGACCAGCGAGGTGTACGGGCCGAAGGCCACCGTGGCCGGCGCGGACACCACGGTGGTCCCCACGTCGTGCCACGCGGGCGGGGAGGATGGCCACTGTGCGCCACTGCGCGACGTGTCCCGCATCGCCCCGTGCACGCCGCGGTTGAGGAGCAGCGTGGGGCCTTGTGCGGACACCACGGCGGCGGGCACGGCGGGCTCGAGCGTGACGTGGAAGTGGTACAGCACGTTGTGCATCAGCCGTTGCAGCGCGACATCCGCGGACAGGGCCCAGCCCGCGCCGATGGTCCCCACGTAGAACACGTGGCCGCCCTGTGGACGGTCCCACTGGATGACCTCGCTGACGATGGTGGAGGTCCCGCTGTGCCACGTGCCGTAGTAGTCGAGCACGCCCTCACTCTTGCTCGCGGTGGCGAGCGTCGTGATGCCCGAGGGCTCCACGGGCACGGAGGCGCCTGGAGGCGGCGGAGACAGGAGCAGGCGTCCGACGCGCGCGTCCCACTCATGGCCCACCGCGCGGGGCAGCGCTCCTCCTGGCCCTTGTCCGAGCGGACTTCCGGAGACGACTCCGGTGGCCTGCGGCGTGGTGAAGAAGGTGTGCTGCGGTTGCTGCACCGTGAGCGCGGTGAACTGCGCGGCGTCGGTGCCAACGAAGCCCGAGGCCTCCAGTCCCAGCAGCTTCCAACCGGGGCGACCGCACTCGCGCAGGAGTCCGCCGCGCTGGAAGTCCTGGCTGTGCCACAGCTCGCCCACGCTGTCGACGAGTCCGCCGAAGCCCTGGCCCGCGTCGTACTTGCGGCACTCCATCACCGTGCCCGACGCGTCGAAGCTCACGCGCCAGAACAGGGAGTTCCCCGAGAGCGCGACGACGCTGCCTCCCGAGGTCAGGAAGGCATCCACTCCGTCCCATGCGGGCGCGGACCAGTACTCGCTGTGCCCGTTGATGCAGAGGACCTTGTAGCCGGACAGCAGGCCTGGGTTCTGGTGCAGGTCCAGGTCCGTCACCAGGTCGAAGGCATAGCCGTTGCGCTCCAACCATTGGTGCAGGAAGCGCTCGGCGCGCACCAGGTGGCTGTAGCCCACCGAGGGCGCGCTGTAGAGCGAGGTCGCGCCCGCGGCGCGCAGGGGCATGCGCAGGCCCACTTGGAACGTGGGCTGTCCCGCCCCGTGGGACGTGTAGCAGGAGTACTGCGGGAAGCCGGCGGCCTGTCCCTCGAAGGGCGAGCTGTACGCCAGCCACGTGTTGATGGCGCACAGCACCAGCACCTGCGCTGGAGGGCGCGAGGCGGCCCGCTTCACGACGAAGGGCACGTCATAGACGGGAGCGCCGCCGACGAACACGCGGGCGACATGCAGGCCCGGCGGGGTGGACTCGGGGACGGCGTACGTGTGCGTGACGCTCCAGCCGCAGTCGTAGAGATCATCCGACGCGAAGCGCAGCGCGTGACCGCGCGTGGGGTCCTGGGCCGGCACATAGGTGCCATGGCGAGGCACCGCCGAGGCATCGAACCCGGGGCCACCAATCATCCACCCGGCCTGATTGACGATCGTCCCCGTGCGACCCGAAGGGCCGAGGTCCGCGACGGTGCTCCCGCGCTCCTCGGTGAGGGGCCAGCAGGCGAGCACTCCGCTCATGGCCGGCGGGGTGGGCGGCGTGACGGCGTGGCGCGCCTGGACCTCCTGCGCGGTGAGGGCTCGCGCGTAGAGGACGGGCATTGCGAGGTCGCCCTCCAGGAAGTGGCCCGTGCGGCCCGCGCCCGCGTCGTCCAGGGCGCCGTAAGCCCCGAGCCGCATCGGCGCGGAGCCAGGGACCAGCGGGCCCGTGAATGCCTCGCCCGAGGCGTACTGGCCATTGAGATAGAACGCGACCTGCTGGCCATTCCAGGTGAGCACCAGATGAGACCACTCCTGGTCCGGAACGGTGGGCCCGGTGAAGAGGCCCGCTGCCTGGAACGCGCCGCCGTTTCCGAGATAGGCGCACACGCGCCCATTCGCGAGGAACAGCCCGAAGCCGCACGCGCTGGGGTAGGTGTGCTGGGTGATGAGTCCCTGCCACGCGGCCCCGTTGCGCGGGCGCACCCAGCACTCGATGGAGAAGGCGCTCAGGGCCTGCGCCGCGGCCAGTCCGTTCTCCACGTGGACGTAGGAGCCCGGAGTGATGGGCTGGACGTTGGCGGGCGAGACGGGAAAGTCATACAGCCGCACATCGAGCGCGTTGCTGTCGAGGTCGTTCCCCAGCCTCACGATGGACACTTGATGGGGTTGATCGCTGCTGACGCGCAGGTGGAGGGACGTTCCCGCGGCGACGCTCCGCTCGGCGTATGCGTGCGCTCCAGTTGGACGGAGGGCGACAGAGGGCTCTTGGGGCATGGCGGGGCACGCTAGTCCACGGGCCGGACACGATGTCCGCCAGGTGATGATTGCCCGTGTACCCCGAGAGGCCTGGGATGTGCCCGGACCGTGCCGAGGGGCAGTGAATCCGAGGGAGGAAGAACGTTCCTTTGGGGTGAGGATGCAGGCGGCGGTCCGGGAACATGCGCGGTCAGGACCTTTCGTCTAGGCTCACCGGCCGCATGACGGTTCCGGATGTCTCATGGGGTGGGCGACATGCTCGGCTCCTGCTCCTCGTGAGTGGCTTGTTGTCGGGGTGCGACGCCGGAGCGCCCCTTCATCGCATCCCTCCCCCCGAGGTTCCCCCGCGAGCGACCGGGCCCGCGATGCGCCCCGTCGAGGGAGACCCAGCCGCGCGAGCCACCCATGAAGAGGCCAGCGCGGCCGCGCCGTCGCCCGTACCCGAGGGGGCGCCGGCCTCTCCGCTCGTCGCCGGGACCGCGCCGAAGACGGAAGCTCCAGCGCGTGACCTCGCATCGGGGACGGATGGGGCGCCGCAACCCACGCGCTCCGCCGAAACGAAGAAGGATGTTTCGGCACGCGTGTCCGAGGCAGACGGAGCATCGAAGCCTTCGCTCGCGGTGTTTGCTGCGCCCACCACGGGCCCCTCGTCGCGCGACCTCGCACCCGCCAGCGGGACGACCGCGGAGTCGCCGGTCGTCGCGCCCGTTCCAGCTCACGGCGAGCCGCTGGTTGCGTTGAGCGATGCGCACGCGGGTGCTGAGTCGGGCGCGCCTCGCCGAGCGCTGCCTCCGCTCTCGTCGCGGACGAAGTCGCTCCATGAACTCGCGGCGCGGCTGCGCGCACCGGGTGGGGCGATTGAAGACCCATGCCTGCTCCCCGCGGGTCAGGGCTGTGCTCGCACGGCGCTGTCGCCCTTCTTCGCGTCCATGGATTCGCTGGCGCGAGGCACGACCACCCGGCCCACGGTCATCACGGCGTTCGGCAACTCGTTGATCGCCGGCGATCGCATCGTGGACATCCTGCGCATGGAGCTGGGCGACATGCTCGGCGCGGCGGGCCGAGGCGTCCTGCTGGTGGACCGCATGGCCCCCTACGGAGGCCGCGAGCGCACGGCTTCCACGAGCACGGGCTGGGAGCCACGCACGCTGGGCGAGCTGCGCGCGCCTCCGCTCCCCTTCGGCATCACCGGCGTCTACCACGTGGCCACCGAGTCAGGCGCGCGGGGTCGCTTCAAGCTGGAAGGAGAGCCGCACGGCACGCTGTGGTGGCAGGACGTCCCCGGTGGCGGCGCGCTCACGGTGACGAGCCAGGGCCAGGTGCTCGCGCGCACGACGCCCACGGGCAACAACCAGGGACAGTCCACGCGCTTCGACATCCCCGCGGACGCGAAGTGGTTGGACGTCTCCGTCGAGGGAAAGGACGCGGTGGTCCAGGGCGTGGTGCTGGAGCACGACAGGCCCGGCATCGTGTTGGACATGCTCGGCGTGCCGTCCTCGGATGCGCGGCTGTTCGGCCGCTTCGGCGACGACCTCCTGCGCACGCAGCTCACCGAGCGTTCGCCGCGCCTGCTCCTCTTCTTCCTCGGCGGCAATGAGCGCAAGCGGCTGGAGTGGAAGCGCACCACGCCCGAGGTCGTGCGCTCGGACCTGTTCGCCCTGCTGCGCCGCGTGCGCGCCGTGTCACCGAACAGCGCGTGCATGGTGGTGGGCCCCATCGACGCGGTGCGGACGGACTCGCCCACGGGGCCGGGCAAGGACCCTCGGCCCTTCCTCGACGCCGTCATCGCCGCGGAGCGAGAGGTGGCCACCCGCGAGGGCTGTGCCTTCTTCGACCTGTTCTCGGCCATGGGTGGAACGGGCTCGTTGATGCGCTTTCACGCGGCGGGCTTCGTTCATGACGACCTCGTCCATCCGCGTGGCAAGGGATTGGATGTGTTGGGCCAGCTCGTCACGGACGCGCTCTTGCGCGCATGGGTGGAAGGAGACGCGATGGTGCCTGCGCTGACCTCAGAGCGAGATGCCGCCCCCGAGCCGCCCCCCACGTCATCGGCTCAAGTCTCGGAGACCGTTCCATGAGGCGATGCCTCATCGCGGTGTTGCTCCTCGTGGGGAGCGTGGCGGGCTCGGCGCAGGAGCCGGCGGCCCCACGTACGGAGGCCCCGGCCGCGCCGCCTGTCCCTGCGGTGAGCGAGTTCCCGCCCGAGACGCAGCGGATCTTCGAGGCCATCGTCCGCACGGACATGGAGGAGGGCCCCGTGGCGGGGCTCTCCGTGGGCGTGATGCAGGGGACGCGGCGCTGGTCCCGCGGCTTCGGCTACCGAGACCTGGGCCGCAAGCTGCCCGCCACCGCGCGCACCACGTATCGGATGGCCTCCATCACCAAGTCGTTCACGGCGGTGGCCGTGCTCCAGCTCGTGGAGCAGGGCAAGCTGGACCTGGACGCGGACATCCGCACGCTGGTGCCGGACTACTCCGTGAAGCAGTGGCCCGTCACGGTGCGGCAGCTCCTGGGACACCTGAGCGGCGTGCCGTCCTACGACAGTCCGAAGGCGGGAGAGAACACGCGGCCGGTCACCACGCGCGAGGCCATCGCGATGTTCTCGCAGAAGCCGCTCATGTTCGAGCCGGGCACGCGCTACCTGTACTCGACGTGGGGCTTCAACCTGCTCGGCGCGGCGGTGGAGACGGCTTCCGGGCAGTCGTATCGCGACTACCTGCGCGCGCATGTCTTTGGTCCCGCGGGCATGGTGCACGCGGACCTGGACGAGATGCGCACGCGCGACGAGCACCAGGCCGTGGGCTACCGCGTGGTGGGCTCGACGCTGAAGCCCTCGCACTTCCTCGACGTGACGAGCCGCTTCGGCGGCGGCGGCACGCGCGCCACGGTGGATGACTTGCTCGGCTTCGCGCGAGCGGTGCTGGATGACCGGTTGGTGTCGCGCGCGACGATGGGACAGATGCAGACGTCCATGTCGACGAAAGACGGGCACCTCACCGACTACGGCATGGGGCTGGCCACGTATCCATTCCGAGGCCACTACGTCGTCGCGCACGCGGGAGGCCAGCCGGAGACGACCACGCTGCTCATCATGCTCCCTGCCGAGGACACGGCCATCGCGCTCGCCACCAACGTGGAGAACGAGGCGAAGCGCCTGCGCCGGCTCTCCATCCGCTTGATGGAGCAGGTGGTGGATGGGGGCGAGGCGCGCCGCGACGTGCACTTCAACGACCCCGTGGATGGGGTGGTCTATTCAGGCATGGGTCGCCTCGCCAGCTACGGGCTGGCGTATGACGCGTGGGTGACGCGCGGCCCGGGCACCCTGCCAGCGGATCCAGACCTCGCGAGCGCCTTCGCGCGCGTCTCCGCGTTGCTGGACCGCACTGCGATTGCACGCGAGCCCGTCGCGGCGCTGTCGCGAATCCAAGCTGCTCATGAGCCACGCGGGGACTCGGTCTTCATCCGAGTGGGCGCGCGCATGGCGCGCACGGTGGTGCAAGCCTTTGGCCCCGAGCGCCTGAATGACTATCGCGCCCAGGGCGCCCTGGCCTTCTTCGCGGACTATCTGGCCGCGTGCGAGAAGGTGTCCTGCCCCGAGTCCCAGCGTTTCGGAACCCCCCTGCGCGCGGACATCCAGCGCTTCCTCGCGAGCTGGAAGCGCGCGGACGTGCCGGCGCTGCGGCGCACGCGCCTGGATGAGATGAAGAACCCCGAGCCCTACTGGACGGTGCTGAAGGAAGCCGTGGCCAAGGGCCCGGAGGTCCACGCGGACTACGCGGAGGAGATGGTGCACGTGGCCGAGCGGGCTCCCGCCAAGGACGCCGAGACGCGCCTGCGCTGGATGTCGCGAGCCGTGGAGCTGCATCCGCGCTCCATGGAGGCGCGGCTGACACTGGGCCAGGAGCTGCTGAACGCGCGAGAGGAAGAAGAGGGCATGGCCCACGTGCGCGAGGCCGCGACCACGCCCGAGGGGACGCTGATGCTGACGCCCTCGGGTTTCATCAAGAAAGCCAAGATGGCGAAGGGCACGCGGATCGCCCGAGGCCTCCTGCGCGTGGGCGTCCGTCTGCATCCCAGCTCGCCGGAGCTGTGGGAGGCGCTCGCGAAGAAGGAGCGAGCGCTCGGAGACGCCAGCGCGGCGAAGGCAGCGCTCCAGCAAGCGAGGGCCGCGCGTGCCACGCAGAAGGCACTCGGGGTGACAGGCGCGGCGAGCGGCGACCCCATGGAACTCGGGACCGTTCCGTCGCCCTGAGTGGCCGGGCCTCACGCAAAGACACCCGCGTCATCGTTTGACGCGGGGTCCTTGCCGCGAGGATTCAAAGACAATCTTCCCCTGGCGCAGCGGCACTCAGTGGCCGGTGCGCAGGACCTCGATGGCGCGCAGCAACTCCACATCCGTCCCGGCGGCGAGGTCCGCGGCCGTGGGGAACACCTCGAAGTCCGGGACGATGCCCACGCCGTGGAAGCGCGAGCGGTCCGGGAAGAGTATCTCCATGCCCGTGAACAACGGGGTCACGCGTCCGGGCAGGAGCAGCTCGGTGATGTTCCCATTCGTCCCCGCGCTGCGGCGGCCAACGACCTTCACTCGATGGGCGGCGGTCAGCATCATCGAGAAGTTCTCCGCTGAGGAAATCGTATTGGGGCCCACCATGAGGACGATGGGGCCCGTATAGGAAGGGTTCGACAGCAGATCCAGCGGATACACTTCGTCTTGCCACCCGAACTCCCCGGGACCATTCCATACCGGGGTCCGGAAGATGGGCGTGAAGAACTCCGTCTGGATGAGTCGACTGGCCACCTCGTAACCATTGATGCCCGGGTAGCCGCGCATGTCTATCACCAGACCACTGGCGCCTTGCGCTGCGGTGAGGGCCGTCCGGAACTCCGCGATGGTAGTGATAATCTTGTTGGACAGATTGATGTAGTGCAATTCCGGCGCGCCGAGGTCCGCGAGGCTGCCCGCGGCTCTCCAAAATGGAGGGCCCAGCACCTGCTGTGGTTGAGGCTGGATCCGCACGAAGCGGGTGTTTCCTTCGACATCGCGCACCCCGAAGGTCTTGGGGCCGTTCATGCTCAGCAGCCGTCGCGAGGCGGCTTCTCGCTTCCAGCCCGGCGTCGCAGCCGAGACGGTCGCCATCTCCGTGGCCAACCACTCGGACATGGGTTGACCATCCATGCTCGTCAAAGTGTCTCCCGGGTGGAGGTCCGCCTGGACGGAGCGGCGGATGACCAGCTCTCCGGCCACATGCTCCAGCATGACACCGAAGTAGCCGGCCGGAACCGGCCGCTCCAATGGGAAGACGAATGCGTGGCCGTCGTTGAGGACCTCCGAGAATCGCTGGAGCAGTCGGACAATCTGGCTGAGCTGCGTGACGGGCACGGCATCCACCGTGGCGAGCGTCTCCATCAGGCGTCCATCAATGCCATCTCCCACAACGCTGAAGTAGGGAAAGAACAACCGCGTGGCGCCGTGCATGATGACGAGATCCGCCCGAGCGATGCCCGGCGAGGCCCCCGGCGGCGGCATGACTTCGAGAGGTATCCGCTCAAGTGGAGCGCTGCGCGCGACGGCGGCGGTGCGGTCCACAGGCGTGGGCGAACCCAGAAACGCGACGGCCTGGAGCGCTGGCGCGGATGCGAGGGATTCGGGACTGGCCGCGCCGGGGCCAAAGAAAGAGAGAGGTAGGTCGGCCGGAATGATGTCAGGGGCCGCCCCCGCCGAGTCCTCCAAGCGCGAGGTGCGCACGAGCATGCCCTTCGTTGCCACAGGCATCCACTTCGACTCGGCGACCGCCGTATGGACAGGTGAGCCCACGAGCCAGGCACGCCGAGCCATTCGCAGGTCCACGGCGAAATGGGCCGCGGCGGGGGCCAGCTTGGGGCCCGTGAGCAGCACGACTGGAAGCTCCGCCTGTCCTGTCGCGGCGTAAGGTTCGCGGGGGTGCAGGTCCACGGAGTTGGTGTAGGCGCGGTAGTCGTACTCGGGGGTCAGTTCGTCCGTCATCCCGACGTTGACGCGGACGCGCTCGGAGAGTCGCGCGACGGGCGCGGTGCTGACCGCGCCGATGGCTCGGGCCAGTGCATCCTCGAGGCCGGGGGCCGCCGGCAAGTCGCTCAGGTCGATGAGGGCGGCGCGGGCGTGCCGAGGCAGATGCAGCTCACCCGTGCCGGGGCGGATGACCGCGAGGGCGCCCACGGAGAGGACCTGGGCGGGGCGCAGTGTCTTGGATGACGCGTCCAGCGCGCAGGCCCCATCCACGGCGTCGGCGTAGCGACTCGTGGCGGCGTCCCAGTTGACGGGACCTCCCTCCAGCGCGCTGACCAGGGCCAGGTCCACGTCGGTGTAGCTGCGCCCCATGCCAAAGAAACGCACCTGGCCATGTGCGGCGGACATCGCGACGGGAGCCGGCAGCGTGGTGGTGGGACCGGCACGTCCGAAGTCGCACCAGTCTTTGGGGGATGGCTGGGATTGTCCCCAGGCGCCTCCACCTATCAGGGTGAGCAGCACGGTGGTGAGTCGATACTGCCGCTGGCCGCGACGCGCCAAGGCGGCGCCGCGAAAAGCGTGGCGACGGATGCTCGACATAAGTGGGGGCCTCCAGGGATTGATGGAAGGGTGCCTCAGGCCGGCTGCGCAATGAAAGCCCTGCGCGGCCATATCGCCACATGGCTGGATTTGTTGCTCAGACCGCAACGATGTTCAAACGGGGGCCGGGCAAAACAGCCAGAAATCGCCCGCCAATCCGTACAGGTCCTGAAGTGCCATTTTTTTGCAGCCATTTCTGTCGAGTTCAGGCACGCGAGCGTCGACCCGAGGAGGCGAAGCTCGCGGAATCTCACTGATGCGAGACGAGGCTCACGTCACCGACTGCAGAGTGTCCCCGCCGTCATGTTTCCGATGCAGCCACCGAAGTATTGATTGGGCGTGGTGGTCAAGTAGCCGCAGTTCTTCCAGTTGCAGGCATTGCCTTCGGCGTCGCCCCCGACAGATGTGCAGACACGCATGGGTGAGTTCGCCCCGCAGTCCGTTCCGGTGGTGGGAGACGCGGAGCATGCGTAGGCGTTGCCGCTGTAGCGCAGGTTGTCCTGGGTCCAGTAGTTGTGCGTGGGGGCTGTGATTCCAGGGCGGTTGGTCCATTGGCTCGCGGTGCTCGCCGTCCAGCCTGAGGCGCAGAGGGTGTTGCGATTGTCCCAGGTCACCGTGCCCGCGCAGCCCACGAGGTTGTCGCCGAAGACTTGCTCGTTGGTTCCATCGGCGCAGCCAGAGTCGGGAATGCAGAGCGCGCCAGCGGTGGTGCTTCCAGCACAGCCGCCGAAGTATTGATTCGGCGGCGGAAGGGAATTGAAGCCGCAGTTGCCCCAGCTGCAGGTGTTGCCTTCGGGGTCTGCGCCTGCGGCCTTGCAGACGTGCATGGATTGCCCCGTGCGGCAGCTCGTGCCGGTGGTGGTGCTTACGGAGCATGCGGACTCCGTGCCGGAGTACTTGAGGTTGTCCTGTGTCCAGTAGTGGTGCGTGGGAGTCGTGGCGCCTCGCAGATGGACCCACTCCGCGGCCGTCACCAGTCGATATCCCTGGGCGCACAGGAAGGCCCGATTCGCCCAGGTGGCCTTGCCCGCACAGCCGACCATTCCACCGGAGAAGGTCTGCTCGACGGAGCCGTCCGCGCAGCCTTTGGAGATACACAGTGTGCCGGCGGTCGTGTTGCCCACGCAGCCACCGTAGTACCGGTTGGGCGCAGCGGTGCCGTAGCCACAGTTTCTCCAGTTGCAGGTGTTGCCTTCCGGATCGCTCCCGGTAGCAGTGCACACCCGCATGGGGGTGTTCAGGCCGCAGCTCGTGCCGGCCGTCGGCGACACGGTGCATGACGTGGCGTTGCCGCTGTAGCGCAGGTCGTCGTGGGTCCAGTAGTCGTGAGTGGGCGCCGCCCCGTTGGCGCGCGCGTTCCATTCCATCGCAGTCGCTGGCAAGTAGCCCGCGCCACAGAGCGAGGCGCGCTGGTCCCACGTCACCTTGCCCGCGCACCCGACCATGCCGTTGGAGAAGGTCTGCTCGGTGGTGCCATCGGCACACGGACCACTGGCGGCCGTGTTGGACTCTCGCGTGACGTCCTCGGGTTCGGAGGTGAGTGGGACGTTGCATGCGACTGACATCAGCAAGGGGCCCAGCGTGAGCCTCGTCGCCAACGACCTGAACCCAGCGTGGGTCATCAACCGCTCCCCCGTGCGACATCCCGCTTCAGTGCGGGAAGGCGCGGGACTTGCCGTGAGTCGTGTTGGAGCGCCAGCGACGTGAGGGCGGGTGTCAAAGGTTGGATAGGTTCGAGCGCACGCCCTCCTTCACAGGTGTGAGATGCTGGGCGCCCCGATGGTCCTCTCCTGTCCCCAGTGTCAGTCCCCGTTCAAACCGGGGGCCTTGTCCTGTTCCGCGTGTGGCGTGTCGCTGGTGCTGCCCGCCTCGCCCGAGTCCGAGGCGCCTGTCTGTGCCATCCACCCGGAGCTGCGGGGACTGGGGGCGTGCTCGCGCTGTGGCTCCTTCGCGTGTGCCCAGTGTCTGCGCGCGAATCCGTCAGGTGCGGTGTTGTGCGTGCGGTGTCATGAGCGCGTGCCCTCGGGGCTGCTGCCGTGGGACCGCCGCGCCGAGCTGGGGACGCTGAAGGCCTATGGGCAGACGTGCCTGGCCATGCTGATGCGGCCCGTGGCGACGCTCGAGAACGCGCGGCCCACCGGCCCCATCTTGGACTCGCTCCTGTTCATGGTGTTCAGCGTGCTCTTGGGCACGCTCTCCACGGGAGTGGTCATGGTCGCGTTCATGGCGGTCTTGCCGTCAATCCCCTTGGACCCCTCCGTCAACGCGAACGCGGCGCGCAGCGTGTGGACGATCGTCTCGGTGTTCATGCTGGTGGGCGTGCCGCTGTTCACCCTGATGCTTCATGTCGTCAATGCGTGCCTGGACCACTTGATCTTGAAGCTCGCGGGGACGACGCATCCCCTGGCGGTGACGATACGGGCGAGCGCGCTCTCCCAGGCGCCCTACATCGTGGGCGTGATTCCCTTCATTGGCTCGTACTCGGCGCCTGTCTGGGCCATCGGGCTGCGCGTGGTGACGTACCGCAAGTTGCATGGGGTGAGCTGGGGCTCGGCCGCAGTGGGCGCGCTGGCCGTCCCTGTGCTGTCGTGCTGCCTCTGTGGTGGCAGCTATGCGGCCGCGCTGTTCGCGGTGGGGTTCATGGCGAACCGGCACTGAGCCTCGTGTAAGTCAGCGGGGCGGCGCGAGCACCTCGGCCAGCCACTCGAGGACCGCGCCCACGCGGGCGTTGTGGCGCAGGTCCTGGTGCGTGACGGCCCACATCTCACGGACGGGCAGGCCCGGCGCGCGAGGCAGCACGTTCACCAGCCGCGAGTCGCTGCTCGCCAACAGGTCCGAGAGCATGGCGAGCCCATGGCCCGCCGCGCAGGCCGCCATGATCACCATGGTGTTGCTGGCTCGCACGGCGACGCGACCGTGTGGCGCGTGTTGCCGCCGCCAGGTCTCGTGCGGCGTGCCCGCCAGCGTGGCGTCGGGGGTCACCCACTCGTGCTGCGCCAGCGCTCGCACGGAGGTGGGGCGGCCTCGTCGCGCGAAGTACGCCTCGCTGCCATAGACGCCGAAGGAGAGCGGCGTGAGCTTCCGGACGATGAGCGAGGGCTCCCGGGGGCGGACGACGCGCACGGCCACGTCCGCCTCGCGCCGGGAGAGGTCCAGCACCTGGGTGGTCGCGTGCAGCTCCACCTCCAGGTCCGGGTGTCGCGCGCGCAGGGACGTCAGCCGAGGGGCCAGCACGCAGGTCGCGAGGCCATCGCCCGCGGTGAGGCGCACCTGTCCGGCCACGCGCTGGTCCTCGCCCGTCAGCTCGCGCTCGGACGCGAGCACCTCCGCCTCCACGCGCTCGGCGTGCCCGCGGAGCCGCTGGCCGGCCTCGGTGAGCACGAGCCCACTCGGCGTGCGCCGCAGCAGCTTGACCCCGAGCGCGGACTCCAGCGCGGTGAGGCGCCGCCCCATGGTGGTGGCGGCCACGCGCAGCGCTCTCCCGGCCGCCGCGTGGCTGCCGTGTCGGTGCACGGCGAGGAAGTACCGAAGGTCATCCCATTCCAACATGCCGTGCATTCTTGCACGGTGAAGCTGCGGAATCGTTCGTTCTCGCAGGGGCAGGAAGTCGGCAGATTGAGGCCCATGAAAACGTACGAGCTGAACGCCGGAGTGTCGTGGGATGCGTTGACGTTGACCGAGCGGCCCCTGCCGGAGCCGGGCCCTCATGAAGTCCGGCTGCGGATGCGAGCGGTGTCGCTGAACTACCGGGACCTGGCCATCCTCCAGGGCACCTACGGAAACTTCGCGCGCCCGTTGGTGCCTGTCTCGGATGGCGTGGGTGAGGTCGAGGCGGTGGGGGCCCAGGTGCGCCGCTTCAAGCGGGGGGACCGGGTGATTCCCCTGTACGTGCCCGGCTGGCTGCGCGGACGCCCGACGGAGGAAGGGATGCGCCGCAAGCTGGGCGGCCCGCAGGATGGCCTGCTGCGTGAGTACGCCTGCGTCCACGAGGACGAGGCGGTCGCCGCGCCGGCCCACCTGTCGGATGAAGAGGCGGCGACGCTGCCCATCGCGGGCGTGACGGCGTGGCATGCCCTGTTCACCGAAGGCCGCGTGGCTCCCGGAGACGTGGTGGTGGTGCAGGGCACGGGCGGCGTGTCGCTGTATGCCTTGCAGCTCGCGAGGATGGCGGGCGCGAGCGTCGTGGTGACGTCGCGCAGCCCGGAGAAGTTGGAGCGGGCCGTCGCGCTGGGGGCGACGCACGGCGTCCTCACGCGCGGCGCTCCGGACTGGGAGGCCCGTGTGCTGGAGCTCACCGGAGGCCAGGGCGCGGACCACGTGGTGGATGTGGTGGGCGGAGAGAGCGTCGAGCGCTCCATCCGGGCGGCTCGGATGGGCGGCACGGTGTCCCTGGTCGGCTTCCTCGCCAGCAGGGCGGTGCAGTTCGACCTGGCGCTGGCCCTGCGCAAGGTCGTGCGGCTCCAGGCCGTGTCGACTGGGAGTCGCGAGGACCTGGAGGCGCTCGCGCGGGCGCTCGCCGAGCACCGCGTGCACCCCGTGGTGGACCGCGTGTTTCCATTCGCGGAGGTGGTCGCGGCGCTCCGTCACCTGGAGAGCGGGGCGCAGTTTGGCAAGGTGGTCGTTCGCATCCCCTGAAGGGAATGGCACGACAGTGAACCCCGCCCACCCACGCGCGGGACGCAATGGGAGGCGTCCGGTGGCGTAGGCTGGCGGGGAGGACGCGCTCCGCTCATGCCCTTGCATCCCGTTCCTGTTGCTTCGACTCCCGCCCCCGCGCCCGCCGGTCTCAGACTTCCGGCGGTGCTTCGGCCCCACTCCAGCCTGTTCACGTACTACGTGCTCTCGGCGTTGCTCTCGGGGCCGGCGTTGCCCCTGGTCCTGGTGTACCTGTACTTCCGCTTCCACACCCTCCGCTACGAACTCGATGAAGAGGGGCTCACCATGCGGTGGGGCATCCTCTTCCGGCGCGAGGTGTCCCTCACCTACGCGCGCCTCCAAGACATCCACCTGACGAGCAACGTGGTGGAGCGCTGGCTGGGGCTGGGGCGCGTGCAACTCCAGACGGCGAGCGGCAGCTCCGAGGCGGAGGTGACCATCGAGGGGCTGCGCGAGTTCGAGGCGATGCGCGACTTTCTCTATGGACGCATGCGCGGCGCGAAGGAGCATGTGCCCCCCGCCTCGGCGCCCGTGGCGCTGACGGACAGCGCACGCCTCGCGGAGGCGCTGCGCGAGGTGGCCGCCGAGGTGCGGGCCTTGCGCGCGGAACTCGATGCTCGGGCTCGGGGAGGCCGCGATGTCTGAGGCGCCACGCTCCTGGCTCATGCGGACGTTGAAGGTCCCGCCCACGCCGCAGCCTCCGGGCGGCGCGTCGGGCTCGCTGCGCATCTTCCGCGCGGCGCGCCCCTTCTACTTCTACAAATGCTTCCTCTGGGCCGCGCGTCAGCTCGGCGCGCTGGTGGGCCTGTGCGTGGGCTTCATCTTCGTGGAGAGGGTGTTGCCGCGCCTCACGTATGCGCCGGCGGCCTGGGGGCTGCGGCTGGTGGAGGGCGCCGTGTGGGTGGCCTACTTCGCCCAGGTCCCCGTCACCCTCGCGGTGCTGCGGCTCGACTTCGAGCTGCGCTGGTACATGGTGACCGACCGCAGCCTCCGCGTGCGAGAGGGAATCCTGCACCTGCGTGAGAAGACGATGACGTTCGCCAACGTCCAGGAGGTCTCCATCTCGCAAGGGCCGCTCCAGCGCCTGCTCGGCATCGCGGACGTGCGGGTGCGGTCCGCGGGCGGCGGTTCCCGAGGCCCCTCGCACGAAGCCGGGGCCACCACGGAGAGCGCGCACGAGGCCTACTTCCGAGGTGTCTCCGACGCGGCCGCCATTCGCGATGTCATCCGCGACCGGGTGCGCCAATACCGAGACACGGGACTCGGAGACCTCGATGCCCCGGCGCCCGTCGCGCTCGCGCCGCGGGTGGAAGCGGTCGCCAGCCCACTGGAGGCCGCCCACGCGCTGCTGACCGAGGTGCGAGGGCTCCGCCAATCCCTCACACCGCCCCGAGGCTGAGCGTCGGCGCGAGGGCGGCTCGTGTCTCCCGCGCGAGAAGTGCGATGCTGGCGGACCTTCCGCCATGATGACCGCCCCGCGCCCCGTCCCGACCGAGTCTCCCGCCGCGCCTGTCTCTCCCTCCGCCGTGAGCGCGCCGCTGCCCGCCGCGCGCCTCATGGCGCACGCCGCCGCGTGGCTCATGCTGCTGGGGTTGCTCACCGGCGGCTATGTGTCCTCCGCCATGACAGGCAAGGTGCCCGCGGACCCGCACATGGCCCTGGCCGCGCACCTCAATGCGCTGATGGGCACCTTCTTCCTGTTGGGCGTGGCATGGACGCTGCCCATGCTGCGCTATGGCGCCCAAGGCCAGCACCGCCTTGCCTGGGCGCTCATCGTGGCCAACTTCTCCAACTGGGCGGTCACGTGTGTGAAGGCGTGGCTCCGCGTGTCTGGAGTCGACCTGCTCGGCCAGCCCGCCAACGACGCCATCTTCCTGGGGCTCACCGTCAGCGTGGTGCTGCCGTCACTCCTCGCGGCGGGTGCGTGGGTGTATGGTTTCCGACGCCCAAATGTTGAGCAGTGAAAAGTTCGGCTTTATCTGATTTTTAAGATATTTCCAGTTCAAGTATGTCCATGGCCCTCTCCAACCCGTTGCCGGAGCTCGGCCCGCGGTGCGAGCCCACGACAGAGGTGCCTCATGGTGACTGTCGAGCTGGATATCTTCTCGGGACGTCCCAATCCCCGCTGGACGCTGTCTCGGAAGGAAGCCAACGCGCTGGCCGAGCGTGTGCGTGCGGACCCGTCGCTGCTGTTGCCGATGGACGCGGACACGGGGGGATTGGGTTATCGCGGCTTCATCCTGACGGTGCAGGACACGCCTGACGCGGAAGGGTGGATGCGCGCGGGGCTGCCGTCTCGGGTGCGGCTGGGTGGGCGCTTCCAGCCGGGGGCCATCGAGAGTTCCGCGTTCCTCCTGCACACGTCCGAGAACTCGCGGCTGGACCTGCGGGACCCGGGCGAGGTGCTGGGCGTGGCCGAGGAGGGCATCACGATGTCGTCGGAGGTGCAGGGCCTCTACACGGCCTGCGCGACGTCCTATTACACCACCGATACGGACTTCACGTTCTGGAACGCGTCGTCCTACCTGACGTACAACAATTGCTACAACTACGCGAGCAACAGCCGCACCAACACCTTCGCGCAGCCGGGGCGCGCGTCGGGCTCGATCTACAGTTCATTGACGTGCGCGAACGTCGGGGCGGCGGCGCAGCGAGATGGTTGGCAGACGGCGTGTCGCGCGGACAACAACCTCAATGTCTGTCTGGTCATCTGGCCGAACACGGACTACCACTGGTATCGGCTGGCCGCGAACGGGCACTGGTGTCACAAGCCGGGGCAGACGGCCGCGCGCAACTACGACAACAGCCTGAAGTTGATCACCAACGTCGAGACGTGCGACCGCGGTGGCTACACGACGTTCTGTGGCTACTACCGCGGCTTCAATCTCACGGTGTCGTGAGGAGGGGACTCGTGGCGCGCGCGCTGTGGGTGGTGCTCTGCGGAGCGGGAATCTGGGGCTGTGCGGCGGGGGGCACGCAGGATGGGCCCGCGCCGGCGCGGTCGGAACGGAGCGAGGTCATGTCGCCAGGGCGCGTGAGCGTGGACATGTTCAGCGGCCGGGAGCCACCCGCCTGGGCGCTGACGGCGGACGAGGCCCAGGCCGCGCGGGAGTTGGTGACGTCGTTGCCGGTGGGGACCCAGCGGATGCCCGACGTGGGGCTGGGGTACCGAGGCTTCGACGTGGCGTGGGCGGATGGCGCGCACGCGAAGGTGTACCGCGACGTGGTGGTGCTCTCGCAGGGCGAGCGCACGGTGCTGTACCAGGACGCGGGGCGGAAGATGGAGCAGTGGCTGCTGTCCGGCGCGAGGTCGCATCTGGCGCCGGAGTTGTTCGTGGCCTTGGAGTCACAGGTTCAGTCGCCGTAGCAACGCAAGCGTTCATCTGCAGGAGGAACCCATGGTTGGAGACTCGTCGAACCGCCGTACGTTCCTGAAGGCGATGGGCCTCACCGCCGCCTCCTCGTTGCTGCCGGTCGGGCTGGGCGCGAGCGTGGCGGGAGCCGCCGCGGTGCCCAGTGGCTTGGGCTCATTGGAGGCGTGGCTCCTGGACACGGGCATCGCCTCGATGGAGGCCGGCGTCTACGTGGCCGCGCGCCAGGAGCTGGGCTCCCTGCTCTCGGCTCGCGGTGAGTCGCTGCCGTACTGAGGTGAGTCTCAAGGCGGGGCACGGAATGTGTCGTGCTACTCGCGCTTCAGGATGACGCCATCGTCTCCGATGGCGTAGCTGGCGCCGACGTCCAGGGCGACCGGTTCGAGCCCGCAGCGCGTGTCCTCCTTCGGGGTGAAGTGGATGAACGTCATCGCTTCGCCCCGCTGGACCCAGGCGTCGAAGCTCTCGATGCGATAGAGGCACTGCGTGACTGCGTCCGCGGACTTCGGAGGCTTGCTTCCGGGAGGGCGAAAGTCATCCATGGCGATGCGGAGTGCAGCCAGGGCAGGGCCCTCGACCGTGAGCGCCGGCTCAGGCGACCATTGCGGGAACTCGATTCTCGCTGTGACTTCGGGCGGAGCTATGGGAGCCGCTCGATGGAAGTGACCGCAACCCGATGCGAGCCAGATGCCTGCGAGAGAGACCAGGGATGTGCGCCTCGCCATGGAGACCTCTCTACTCGCCCAGCAAGTCATTCGTGACACGCCGGAGTTGGATGAACTTCCCATCTCGGAGTTGATAGACGGTTCGTTCTTGGAAGTCGTACAGATACACCGCGCAGATGGGATTGAACATCAAGCGAAAGTAGAACCGCTGCCGGCGGGCTTGCAGGTCTTCGGGCGAGAAGCGAGTGATGGATGGGTGGCTGTGTTAGTCCGCATAGATCGCGGCGATTCTGGCGTTGGGGTCGCTGACGAGATTGGGGGGATAGCAGCCCTTGCGCCCGTTGGGGAGCGGCAGGTCAGGGCCAGACGTCGAGGGAAAGCTGGCGTAGAAGGCGGCGCCGCCGTCGCGCTGATAGATGGCTCCGCAGTACTCCTGGCCTTCTCTGCGATTGCCTGCGGTGGCTCCATTCATCTCTCGGACTGTTTCACACAGCCTCGGTGAGAGTTCCGAGAGGCTGTCAAAGGGGCCAATCATGGGACCCGCGACAACGATGCGGCTTTGCTCATCTCGCCAGAATCGCTCGTTACTCCCAGCGCATGCGATGACGAGCGAGAATGGGAGCGCCCACCTCAGAATGTGCATCGGCTCTCCGAGAGAGGGCTCGATGAAGCCCCGTTTTGAAAGCGTAGGGTGCTCGCACAGGGGGCAAGGACCCATGCCTGGCGAGACTGCACCAAACTGGACACAACGGTTCGGGTCAGGAAGCGTCGTCGGAGCTTGAGGGAGGCGTGGGCAGGTTGCTCGGGACGTGGCAGCGTGCGCGGCGTGAGTGAGCCCCTCTTCGATGATCTCCTGGGATTGGCCTGCTTCGCGCGCGTCGTCGAGCATCGCTCGTTCTCTCGCGCGGCCACGGTGCTGGGCGTGTCCAAGTCCGTGGTCAGCAGTCGCGTGTCTCGCCTGGAGACTCGCGTGGGTGAACGCTTGCTCATCCGCACCACCCGCAAGCTGAGCGTCACCGATGCGGGCCTGAAGGTGTATTCCCATGTCTCGCGCATGCTTCAGGAGGCGGGCGCGGCCACTCGCGGCGCTTCAGATGCCGAGCGGGGCACGCTTCGGCTCAATGCTCCCGTCAGCTTCGCGCAGATGTATCTGGCCGCTCCGCTGGCTCGCTTCCTGGCCGCCCATCCGCACACCACCGTCGAGGTCTCGCTGAGCGACCGACTCGTGGACCTCGTCGAGGAGCGGGTGGATGTGGCGCTGCGCATCTCTCGACTTCGAGACTCCAGCCTCGTGGCGCGCCGGCTCGCGAGTACCGCGCTGCACGTCTGCGCCTCCCCCGCGTACCTGAAGCGCCGGGGAACTCCCGAGCGCCCCGAGGACCTGCTCCACCATGACTGCCTTCGCTACTCCCACCTGCGCATGCAGGACGAGTGGCGCTTCTATGGCCCCGAAGGTCGCATCCCCATCCCGGTGTCTGGGCCGCTCGCCGCGGGCAATGGCTCGATGCTCCGGGAAGCGGTCGCGCACGGCGTGGGCCTTGCCGTGCTTCCTCGCTTCATGGTCGCTGAGGACTTGCGCAGCGGTCGGCTCGTCACGGTGCTCGATGACTTCGCGCCTCGCCCCGTGAGCATCTATGCCGTGCACGCCTCTGGCCGTGCTCCGGCGCCGCGGGTTCGCGCGCTCCTGGATGTCCTCGCGGCGGAGTTCCGCGTCGCGCCTTGGGCCTGAGCGACGCTCATTGTTCTTTCCCCAGAACAATTCGTTCGCCACGCATGCCTTCCGAAGTCGCGGTGTCCGGCGCATTTCCTGTCGTGAGGGAGAGGCCTTCTCTCCCACCCTCTTCAGGAGCCCATGCCATGAGCCGCACCGATTCCTTCCTTGCCCCCACCGTCGCCCCTGCCGCCGCCGCCGCGTTGCTGCGAGGGGCGCTGGGCGCCGTGTTCCTCGCGCATGCCTACGCCAAGCTGTTCCTGTTCACCTTGCCGGGTACCGCGCAGTTCTTCGAGGCGCATGGCTTCCCGGGCTGGACCGCCTACCCCGTGTTCATCGTGGAGTTGCTCGGAGGACTCGCGCTGCTCGCGGGCTTTCGCACGCGGTGGGTCGCGCTCGGCCTGATTCCGGTGATGCTGGGCGCCCTGAAGCCTCACCTGGGCAATGGCTGGATGTTCTCCAGCGCGGGCGGAGGCTGGGAGTACGTCGCTTTCCTCATCGTCGCGCTCGCGGCGCAGGCGCTGCTGGGGAGCGGCCTGTACTCGCTCGATGCGATGGCCGGCAAGACTTCCGCTGCGCCTCGCACGGCGTGAGTGTCCGCGTGGCTCAGGTCGCGGAGGGCCCGGCGGTCGGCTGGGCCTGATGGGCTCGGTCGAGCAGCAGGGTCACCTCCCCGTCGCTCACGGGGCGGAAGTCGTTGTACCAGGCGCCGATGGCCCACAGGTTCGTGGGTTCTCGCACGCTGACGACGGCGTCCACCTCCGCGCGCAGGGCCGCTGCGGTCTCCGCGGAGGCTACGGGCGCCGCCAGCACGAGCACTCGGGGACCCAGTCGGCTCAGGGCCAGGATGGCGGCCCTCGCCGTGCTCCCCGTGGCGAGCCCGTCATCGACGAGCAGCACCGTACGCCCGCGCACCTGGGGGAGGGAACGTCCATCGCGGTAGCGCTGGACCCGGCGCTCCAACTCGCGCTTCTCGCTCTCCAACACCGCTCGCGCTTCGTCCGGTTGCACGTCATTCATCTGGAGGACCTCGCGGTTGAGGTAGACGGAACCGCCCTCCGAGATGGCGCCCATCGCCAGCTCGGGCTGCCACGGGACGCCCAGCTTGCGCACGCCGAGCACATCCAGCGGGAGCCCCAGAGCCGTTGCCACCTCGTAGCCCACCACCACGCCGCCGCGCGGCAGGGCCAACACCACCGTGTCCGCGTCCGCGAACGCCCCCAGTCTCCGCGCCAGGAGCTGGCCCGCTTCATGTCGGTCTTGGAAGTGCATCTGCGCTCTCCTCGGCCCTCGCGCCACGTCGGACGTGAGGCGTCTCTCCATTCATGGCGCGGTGGCCCAGGCCGCCTCCAGTTGCGCGAGGGCTTGAGACAGCGCCGGTGCCACGTGCACCGGATAGGGCGGTCGCGCGGGTGTCAGTTCCAGGAGTCGAGGGGGCAGCGTGGCGACCTCATGGTGCGCATGCGCCTGGATGTCGATGAGCGGCGGTGACGCTCCGGGCAGTCGCTTCCCCGCGCGCATCATGGGCCGCAGCAGCGGTCGTCCGGCGGCCTCGTGGTCGCGACGGGTGAGGGTGTCGAGCCTCGCGTGCCCGTCCTCTTCCAGCCGGAACACCTGCTTGCGGCCGGGATAGAGCACCTTCGCGGTGGACAGCTTGGTGCGATCTCTGCCCGCGTAGGTCACCAGCTTGTAGGCCATGTCGAGCGTGGGCGCGTCCTTCGACACACCCATCGCTGTTCCTACGCCGAAGGCATCGATGGGCGCGCCGTTCTCCACCAGCAGCGCCACGCTGTCCTCATCCAACCCACCGCTCGCCACCACCTGGATGCGCGTGAGTCCGGCGTCGTCGAGGATGCACCGCGCGTCTCGAGACAGCGTGAGCAGATCGCCCGAGTCCAGGCGGACAGCTCGAACGTGGAAGGACTCGCCCTGCTCCTGCGCGAGGCGCACCACGTGCCGCACGCCGCGCAGGGTGTCGTAGGTGTCCACGAGCAACGTGGCCTCGGGGTAGCGCCGCGTGAAGGCTCGGAAGGCCTCGCGCTCATCCTCGTGGGCCTGCACGTAGCTGTGCGCCAAGGTGCCGGAGAGCGGGAGGCCATAGCGCCAGCCCGCCGCGACGTTGGAGGTCGCCACCACGCCCGCGATGAAGGCCGCGCGCGCCACCTTCATGCCCGCGTCGATGCCGTGCATGCGCCTCAGGCCAAAGTCCACCACGGGCCGTCCCGCTGCGGCCTGCACCACGCGCGAGGCCTTCGAGGCCGCCATCGTCTGGAGATGAAGCTGATTGATGAGCACCGTCTCCACGAGCTGGGCCACGGGCAGCGGCGCGGTGACTTCCAGCAGGGGCTCCTCCGCGAAGACGGGCGTGCCCTCGGGCACCGCGTCCACGTCTCCGGTGAAGCGGAAGTGCTCCAGCCAGTCGAGGAGGCGCCGCGAGAACAGGCCGCGCGCGTCCAACCACTCCAGCGCCGCGCTCCCGAAGCGCAGGTGCTCCAGATAGTCGAGCGCGTCCTCGAGTCCCGCCGCCAGCAGGTAGTTGCGGCGCGGGGGCAGCACTCGGACGAAGAGGCTGAAGGTGGCGGAGGCTTCCATTCCCTCGGCGAGGTAGGCGTCCGCCATCGTCAGTTCATACAGGTCCAGCAGCAGCGCGGTGTCTTCCTCCATGGGACTCCTTCATGCGGTGGCTCCAGCCGCGCCCCCTTGCGTCGCGGAGGCCACCCAGCGCTCCAGGTCCGGGCGGGGCAGCACGCCACTGCGGCGCGCCACCTCGCGACCTCCCGCGTACACGATGAACGTGGGGATGCCGCGCACGTTCAGCTCCGAGCCCGCGGCGGGGTGGGCCTCCGTGTTGAGCTTGAGCACGAGCAGCTTGCCGGGATTCGCTCGGCCGACCTCGTCGAGGATGGGGCCCGCCACGCGACAGGGGCCACACCAGGGGGCCCACAGGTCGAGCAGCACCGGCACCGGTGAGGACGCGATGGCTCGGTGCAGTCCGTCGCCGTCCACCTCTTGCGGCGCTCCGGACAGGTCGAGCGGTCGCTGACAGCGACCACACGTGGGAGCGCCTGGCGGGGGAGGCTCGGGGACGCGGTTGAACGCACCACAGGCGGCGCAGCGGAACATGGTCACCTCCGACAGGGCCCTCCACGGGGGGAGGGGCCCTTGTAATTGAAGATAGGGCGTGCTCGGCCGAATGGCCTGTTCCCGCGTCCTTGGAGCGGGACGGCGCGGTGGCTCGGGGCCCCGCTCGGTGTCTCGCTTGGCGTGACCGCGCTAGGGTGTGCAGGTTTTCCGCGCCCGGCCTGATGGGGTCGGCCCACGGGCCTCTCGCCGCACGGTCGCGGAGGTCGCCAGACAGGAGAGCGTGTATGCGATTGGCTGTCTTCGATACCCACCGCTTCGACCGCGCCGCGCTGGAAGAGGCCAACGCGGGCTTCGGCCATGAGCTCACGTTCTTCGCTCCCCGGCTGGAGCCGCAGACCGCGCGGCTGGCCGAGGGCTTCCCCGCGGTGTGCTCCTTCGTCAACGACAAGGTGAGCGCGGAAGCGCTCGAGGTCTTGAAGCAGGGCGGCGTGCGGCTCATCGCGACGCGCTCCGCGGGCTACAACCACATCGACCTGGTGGCGGCGGAGCGCCTGGGCATCCGCGTGGCGCGCGTGCCGGCGTATTCGCCCAACGCGGTGGCGGAGTACGCAGTGGCCCTGGTGCTGTCGCTGGTGCGCCACATCCCCCGCGCGTCCGTGCGCGTGCGCGATTGGAACTTCTCGCTCGATGGGTTGGTGGGGGTCGACCTCCATGCGCGGACGGTGGGCATCGTAGGGACGGGCCGCATCGGCCGCGTGGCGGCGCGCATCTTCCGCGGCTTCGGCTGCCGAGTGCTCTGCTACGACGTGAAGCCGGATCCGGAGTGGGAGCGCGAGCTGGGGGTGCGCTTCGCTCCGCTGGATACCGTCTTCGCGGAGTCGGACATCCTCAGCCTGCATGTGCCGCTGACGCCGAGCACCCATCACATGGTGAATGCCGACGCGCTGGCTCGGATGAAGCGCGGGGTGGTGCTCGTCAACACGGGGCGCGGGGCGCTCATCGACAGTCGCGCGCTGCTCAATGCGCTGAAGTCCGGCCACGTCGGCGCCGCGGGACTGGATGTGTATGAAGAAGAAGAGGGCATCTTCTTCGAGGACCTCTCTGGGCAGGTGCTCCAGGACGACGTGCTGGCGCGGCTGCTCACCTTCCCCAACGTCCTCGTCACCGCGCATCAGGCCTTCCTCACCCGCGAGGCGTTGAACAACATCGCGGCCACGACGCTCGGCAACGTGCGGGCCTTCGAGCGGGGTGAGCCGCTCGACAACGAGGTCCGCGCCGAGGAGGTGCTGCGCGCCGCATCCCCCGCGCGCTGAGGGGCTGACTTCTCGCGAGGTGGCCTGCTGCCTCGCTGTCTCGAACTGGAGGCGTCATGTCGCTGGTCTGTGCCACCAACTTCTCCGATACCGCCGTGCGTGCGTCCACTGCCGCGGCGGAGCTGGCCCGACGGATGGGCGAGCCGATGCAGCTCGTGCATGTGCTCAACCCGGACTCGGCCCGCGCCTTTGGTCGCCCCTTCTTCGAGGCGGCGGAGGGCGCGCTGGCGGGCGAGGTGAAGCGCTTGCGCGCGCTGGGCGCGACCGTGGAGGGACAGCTGCTCACGGGAGAGCCGGCCGCGGTGCTGGATGCCCACGCGCGCGAGCAGCAGGCGTCGTTGGTGGTGACCTCGGGGCCCAGCAAGGAGGCACCGTTCCTGGGCGTGGGTGGGACGGTGGACAGGTTGGCGCAGACGCTCAGCGTGCCCTTGCTCGTGGTGCGCGACGCCGCGCCGTTCGAGGCGTGGGTGCGTGGTGAGCGTCCGCTGCGCGTGATGTTGGGCGTGGACCGCTCGCTCCCCTTCGAGGCCGCGCGAGACTGGGTGCGCGCGCTGCGGCGGTGGGGCGCGGTGGAGGTGGTGGGCGGGCGTGTGGCGTGGGCGGATGAGGAGTACCAACGCCTGGGGCTGCCGCGCTCGCCTGTGTTCGGCGAGCTGACGCCCGAGCTGCGGCGCGCGCTGGAGCGCGAGACGGTCGCGCTGCTCGCGCCGTTGGGGGAGGGTGGGGCGCCGCCGTCCTTCATGTTGGAGGAGGGGCTTGGGCGCATCGCGGACCACCTGGTGGCGCTGGCGGAGCGGGAGAAGGTGGACCTGCTCGTGGTGGGCGCGCATCACCGCCGAGCGTTCGGGAGGTTGTGGAGCGTGTCGTTCCACGCAGTGCGGCTGGCGCCCATGTCGGTGGCGTGCGTGCCCACGCTGGCCGCCACGGGTGCGGTGGATGCGGCGCTGCCTGAGTTCCAAGAGGTGTTGGTGTCGACGGACTTCTCCGTGACGGGCAATCGCGCGGTCGCCTATGCCTGTGGGCTGGCGAAGCCGGGCGGCACGGTGCGCCTGCTGCACGTCGCGGACAAGGCGCCATCGCCCGAGCAGGAGGCCGCGCTGCGCCAGCAATTGCAGGCCCTGGTGCCGAGCACCACCGAGAGCAGCGGCCGGCGCGTCGTGCTGGAAGTGCTCACCGGCCGCGATGTGGCGGCCACGGTGCTTCAGGCCGCCGAGCGGTTCGGAGTGGACGCGGTGGTGCTGGGCTCACGAGGGCGCTCGGGGCTGAAGCGCGCGGTGCTCGGCTCGGTGACGCAGCAGGTGATGCTGCACGCGACGCGTCCCGTGCTCGTCGTGAATCCACCCACGGGGGGATGAGGTCAGCGGTTCACGGGGAGGTTCAGGAACTCGAACTGGACCTTCGCGCCATCCGGGAGATGGGAGATCTGCCGGGCAACGTGCGCAAGGAAGCTCACGTGCTCCAGTGCGCTGATGGCGCGGATGCTGATCGCTGCAGGGTCGGCCTTGGCCCAGAGTGGCGGGGAGCAGTTCAAGAGCTTCCCCGGCTCAAGCGTGTGGCCGTCCTTGCGGAAGCGGGTCAGCACCCACGCGTCGAGGAGTCCCTCCGGGGCCTGTGAGGTTTGCGCGAGGAACGCGAGGAGTCCGATCCCCAGCGGTTCGACCTTGCCCCAGTGGGCCGACAGTTGAAGGACCTGTCCGTCACGCAAGAGGTACTGATTGCCCACGCTGTCTTGCCCGAAGGGGATGTCTCGCGCGTCGACGGCGGGGAACAGCTTCGCGAGCGAGTGCTCACCCTTCCACGCTGCTTCCAGCGAGTGCCACTCGGGCACATTCCCCACGCCGCGAAGGTGGAACGCGCCATGGAACGCGATGAAGCCGTTCACCTGCGTGAGCCCGTTGCGGAGGTCCTCGGGCAGCTCGTTGAGGATCTCCGCGTCGTCCTGGACGGGCTCGCCCAGGTAGGTCACGTCGGTGAGTTGGAGAACGGGGACGTCGTCATCGCTCATGCTCAGGAGTCTACGTCCACGTAGGAGTGCTTCGCGCGCACGGAATAGAAGCGGCCCTCGGGCAGCACGTAGGCCGTGAGTTTCCCCCCGTAGACGCACCCCGAGTCCAGCCCCAAGGCATAGGGGTGCTTCTGGAGTCCGCGCATCGCATCGTGGCCGAAGATGATCAGCTCCGGTCCCGGCCACCAGCTCGCCCAGGGCTCGCCGTCGTCCACGCGCTTCGAGGGCGTCCCGTCCTTCGCGATGCTGCGCAGGTTCAACAGGCTGTCCTCGGGCTGCTTCTCCAGCGGGATGCCCGGCACCACGCCGCCGTGCACCGCGATGACGTTCAGGTCGGGGAAGCGCCGGTAGGCGGGCAGGGACTCCAGATAGGCCCAGTCCTCGGCGCACAGCGTGTCCACCACTTGCTGGTGCTCGGGCTTGAGCTTCTTGCCCGGTATCACGCGGCCCGAGTGCCAGCGCAGCACATGCGCGTCGTGGTTGCCCCTCACCGCGAGGAATCCACTCTCGCGCGCCCGCCGAATCACCCCCGCGGAGTCCGGGCCCTTGGCCACGAGGTCGCCCACCAGCACCACGCGGTCGCTGGGCTGCCAGTTGCACTCGGCCAACAGGGCGTCCAGCTCCCGAGCACAGCCGTGGACATCTCCGATGAAGAGCGTTCGCATTGCGTCCCTCCCTTTAGTTCGCTCCGAGCCCGAGGAGGGAGGACTTCCTCTCGCTGTGACACATTCCCTACTCAACGCGCGGTGGGCGCGACCACTCGCGTCGGCCGAGGCTGCTTCGCCAGCCAGGCGTCCGCGAGCTTCAGCCCTTCCTGTCCTCGCGAGCCGGACTGCGCGAAGACCTCGTGCGCCTCGGTGACCAGCCGCATCGCACGCTCGCGGTCCAGGTCGGTGACCCACAAGGCTTGTCCCAGGAAGAAGCCCGCCCAGGCCCGCTGCAGCGGCGTCTGCGTGGAGTGGGGGCGGCCCGCCAGCGCCAGCTCGAACAGGGGCACCGCCTCGCGAGGGCGACCCAGGTGCTCCATGTACGCGAGCCCGAGGTCCAGCATGGTCGCCGTCCAGTAACCGTAGGGGTCATCCTCGCGCGCCTCCAGGATGCTCCGAGCGCGTTGGAACTCGCGCAGCGCTTCCTGCGGATGCTTCAGGCGGAGCTGGAGCTGCGCGATGCTCCGGGTCGCCAGCGCGACATACGGATGGTGCGGTCCGAGCCGCCGCTCCATCGGCTCCAGGATGGCCTGGAGTCGCGCCAGGGCCGCCGCCGGCTGGCCGCCCTGGGCGAGCAGGCTCGCCAGGTTGTTGACGAGCAGCAGGGTGGTGGAGTTGTCCGGCCCCTCGGACTTCAGCGCGATGGCCAGCGCGCGCTCCGTCATGCGCACCGCCTCTTCGTGGCGCCCCAATCCCTGCCACGCCGCCGCGACGGAGTTCATCGCGAACGCTACTTCCACATGCTGAGGACCCAGCGCCCGCTCCAGCATCTCCAGCGCGCTCTTCGCGAGCTGTTCTGTCTGCGGGAACTCGCGCCGCCGCCAGTGCACCTCCGCCACCTCGAGCTGCGCGCGCGCCACATCGGGATGGTCCGGACCGAGCGCCTTCTCTCGTGTCGCGAGCACCTGATGAAAGAGTTGCAGCGCTTCGTCCATGCGAAGCTGCGCGATGCGCGTGGAGCCCAGGTCCAAGCGCACGTCCGCGACCTCCAGGCTCTCGGGCCCAAAGGCGCGCTCCAGCCGCGCGAGGGCCGCCTCTTGTTGCTCGGCCGCTTCGGTGTACTGCCCTTGGGCGAAGAGCAGCAGCCCGACGTTGGCTTGCAGGTGCGCGCGCAGCACGTCGTCGCCGCCCAGGCGCTCGATGGCGGCTTCGGCGCGGGCCTTCCAGCGATGCGCCAGGGCGTACTGCTCCAACGACTCGCCCGTCACTCGCACCAACCGCGTCCACGCGCGCGCCGCCGCGGCGTCGTTGCGACTGGCCTCCGCGGCGCCCAGGGCCTCGAAGAGCGTGGCCTCCGCGCCGTGCGCGTCTCCCGCCTCCGCGCGCAGCTCGCCCAGGAGGAGCAGCGCGTCCGCGCCGCCGTACTTGTCTCCGGCGTCTCGCGCTTCCTTCGCGACGGGCTCCAACAAGGTCAGCGCCTGGGAATACTTGCCCGCGGCCTTCAGTGCTCGGACGTGGATGAGCTTGTGGCGCAGCTCCTCTTCGCGCGCGCGAGCCTGGGCATCCTCGGACAAGGGCTCACGGGCGAGCAGCGCGGTCAGGTCCGAGCAGCCCGAGATGGGCGGCAGCTCCTGCGACGCGCGCGCGGACAGCTCCACCATGTCCGCGTCCGCGCGAGCGAAGAGTTGCGTGAGCGCCGCCACCTCGGCCAGGCGGTTGTCCAAGCAGCGCATGCGTCGCGCCATCACCGCTTCGGACTGGTCGCCGCGCAGCCGCGTGGCCTCGCACGCGGTGGTGCGCATCGTCACCCACGCGGCGGTGTACGCGTCCAGCTCGCGTTGCACGCGTCGCCACGCCGCCGCCGCGAAGGGCTTGTCCGTCGCGAGGAAGGCCTGCTCGATGGCGCGCTGCTGGGAGGGGCCCCAGACGCTGGCCAGCTCCTCGGCGGCTCCCGCGCAGGCTCGTGCCCGCCATGCATGCACGGAGTGGGTGATGCCCACCGCGATGACCACGAGCGCCACGCCGCCCAGCGCTTGCAGCGGCCGATGCCAGCGCGCGCCTGGAGATTGCTGGAGCGCGGACAGCAGGGACTCCATGTGGGCGTAGCGGTCGGTGGGGCTCGCGGACAGCCCGCGCGCCAGCACGCGCCTCACCCACAGGGGCACGTGTGTCCCCTTGGGGGGTGGACGCAGGCGACCCGCGAGCGCCTCGGCGGCCAGCTCGCGCGCGTCGCTGCCCGCGAAGGGGCGCTCACCATGGAGGGCTTCGTAGAGCGCCACGCAGAAGGCGAACTCGTCCGTGCGCGCATCCGCGGGCCCGGTGGGCGACTGCTGCTCCGGGGCCATGTACGCGGGCGTGCCTCCCGAGAAAGGCGTCGCGTCCTTCGCGCGGGTGGAGAGCGAGCGCGCGAGGCCGAAGTCCGTCACGCGCACGCGACCATCCGCGCCCACCAGCAGGTTCTCGGGCTTGAAGTCTCCGTGCACCAGGCCCGCCGCGTGCGCCGCCGCGAGGCCTCGGCCCGCGTCCAGGAAGACGGAGAGCACCTGCCGCCACGAGCGCGGCGAGGCGGCCAGCCACGCCCGAAGCGTGCGCGCCTCCTCCACGCGCTCCATGGCCAGGAAGATGCGGTCGCCGAAGGTGCCCACGTCGTAGATGGGCATCACGTTGGGATGGGAGACGCGGGCCATGCTCTGCGCTTCACGCAAGAGCAGCGCGCGGCCCTTCTCTTCCTCCAGGCCCAGCGCGCTGACGCGCAGGAGCTTCAGCGCCACGCGGCGATCCAACTCCGGGTCATAGGCGCTGTAGATGACGCCCATGGCCCCCGCGCCGAGCGGCTCCAGCACCAGGTAGCGCCCCACCGCGGTGCCCTTGTCGAGCGTGGCATCCGCGCTGCGCGGGCGGGGCAACTCCTCCGGGGGCGGTGGAGTCTCGGGCTCTGGGTGCTGCGCGCGCAGGGCCTCGGCGACGAGGCGACGACACGCGGCGCAGGTGTCCAGGTGCTCATCCACCTCGGGGCGTCGCTCCGGCGGAAGCTCGCCGAGCAGCAGCGCCATGAAGGTGGTCTCGTCCAGGCAACCCATCGCGCGCGTCCGCCCTCAGTCGAGCCGCGAGCGCAGCAGCCGACTCAGGTTGATGTCGAGCTGGCTGGAGATGAGCCGCAGCACGCTGTCGAGCTGCGAGCGTGAGAGGTTCAGTCGCTCGGTGAGCAGCTGGCGCGTGCGCGCGAGCAGCTCCTCCTGCGCGCTCACCACCCACCGCGCCGCCGTGGAGCGATGCACGTCGTACAGCGCGCCGAGCTGGTCGATGCTCAGCCCATCCAGGTACTTCAGCCGCAGGAAGTTGCGCTGCCGTGGGGCGAGCGCGCCGAGCGCGGCGCTGAACGAGGCACCGAACTCCGCGCGATACGTCGTCTTGAGATAGAGCAGCTCCGGGTCATCGCCCGGTGACACCAGCATGGACAGGTCGCCCTCTTCGGGCGGAGGCGAGCTGGTGTGCTGCCGCTGCCAATCCAGCGCGAGCCACAGCGCCGCGGCGCGGACCCATCCCCCCAGCGGTCCGGTGCCAGGGTACGCGGCCAGCCGTGCCGGGACGTCCGCGCTTCCCAGCAACATGCGCTGCCGCAGTGACTGGCGCACCTCGTCCAGACCCGGGGCGGGCAGACGCAGTCGCGCCACCGCGAGGTCCACCTCGGGGAGCAGGTGCTTCTCGAAGGCGGCCAGCGCCGAGGGCACGCCATCCGCGGCGGCGCGAGCGAGGTACAGGTCCGACAGGTGCAGCGTCTCCAGCTCCGGCTCCGCGGCATCGCCGGGCGACAGGCGCGCGAGGTGCGCGACGAAGCGGAGTGCGTCCTGCTCCACCTCTGGCCATGGCGAACGCGCAGCGTCCCAGGCGCGGGCGAGCGCGGCCTGGAGCGCGGACAGGGCATGGGGAGAGGCGGTGCCTCCTCGCGCGGCGAGGAAGGCCTGGGCCAGATGCACGTCCGATGGGGACACGGCGGCGGACGATAGCACCGGCGCTTCACTCGGCGCCCACACCGCCTCGCGTCACACCGTCGGTGGCGTCCCACCTCTCCCTGAGGGTGCGAGGGGGCGCGTGCTCGGGACCCGGGCGGGCACGTGCGGGCGTGCGGCCACGCTCCCCCATGGCCCGCGCATTGCTGGTAAGGGTCGCATCACCGTGGTGGAGGTCAACGTGGAGCAAGTGGGTGGTGGTCCGGGCGCCGCGACGCATGCCTCGTGGCTGGAGCTGAGCGCGTCCAATCTGCGGCACAACGTGTCGGTGTTTCGCGGCCTGGAGGGCGCGGGCGCCACGCCGCGCGCCGTGGGTGTGGTCCTCAAGGGCAACGCCTACGGGCACGGGCTCGCGCAGGTGCTGCCGGTGGTGCACGGCGCGGTGGACGTCCTCTACTTCATCGCGCCGCAGGACGCGCTCTTCGCCCGAGCGTACGAGCAGGCGAACGGGCTTGCGCCCCGTCAGATGCTGGTGCTGGGCGCGGTGGGCGCCGAGGAGTCGGTGGCGCTCGCTCGCGCGGGCGTGGACGCGGTGGTGGCGGACCACGGCTGGGTGGAGGCGGTGCCCCTGCTGCGCGCCGCCGGGCTGGAGCGTCCGCTGCGCGTGCACGTGCACATCGACACGGGCCTGGGTCGCGAGGGCTTCACGCTGGAGCAGCTCCCGCGCGAGGCGCACTTCCTGACCGAGTCGCGCGATGTCCTCCAGGTGGTGGGCGCGCTCAGCCACTTCGCCAACACGGAGGACGTGACGGAGCAGGGCTACGCGCTGGCGCAGCTCGACGCGTTCGAGACGGGGCTGGCCTTCCTCGCCGCGCAGCACGCCAGCGATGCGCCGTTGCAGCGGCACATCGCCGCGAGCGCCGCGACGTTGGTGCTGCCCCAGGCTCGCTACGAGGCGCTGCGCGTGGGCATCGCGCTGTATGGGTTCTGGCCCTCGCCGGAGACGCGGCTGTCGGCGCGGCTGGTGTTGGGCGAGCTGCCGGTGCTCAAGCCCGTGCTGTCCTGGCGCTGCCGCAGTCAGGTGGTGAAGTGGCTGCCCGCGGGCAGCTACGTGGGCTACGGCTGCACCTACCGCTGCCCCGAGCCCACGCGCATCGCGGTGCTTCCGGTGGGCTACTACGACGGCTATCCCCGGATCGCCTCGGGCAAGGCGCACGTGCTGGTGAATGGCCGCCGCTGCCCGGTGCTGGGGCGCGTGATGATGAACCACCTCATCGTGGACGTGACGCGCGCCACCTCGGATGAGCGGCCGGTGACGGCCACGCTCCTCGGACGGGATGGCGAGGAGTCCGTGTCCGCCGAGTCGCTCGCGGGCTGGGCGCAGACCATCCACTACGAGCTGGTCACCCGCCTGGGCGCGCACCTGCGGCGGGTGGTGGTGGAGTAGTCCCGCGCTACGGCGTCGCGGGCGGCGTAACAGCGGCGACCGGCGGCTGCACCTTCCATCGCCGGTGCAGCCACAGCCACTGCTCGGGGTACTTGCGGATGCAGCGCTCCAGCGCGGCCGTCACGCGCGCGGTGTGCTCGGTGATGGGGTCGGCCACCTCGCCGGGGCGCGGAGGGAGGATGGGGCCCTCCACCTCCAGGCGGAACTTCGCGCCAGGGCCACCCGGGCGCACGCCCATCACCACGAACACGGGCGCGCCGGTGCGCTCGGCCGCCACGGCCATGGCGGGCGTGGTGGAGGCCAGCTTCCCGAAGAAGGGCACGAACACCGCGGCCTTCGCGGGCAGCGCCTGGTCCAACAGCATGTACGCGGACTCGCCTCGGTCCACCGCGTCGACAATCTCCTGGATGGCGCCGCGCGGGTAGATGAGGCCCGCGCCCGCCGTCAGCCGGTTCTCGGCGATGCGCGTGTTGAGCGCGCCCTTCAGCGGACGCACCAGCGCGTTGAGCGGCACGCCCCAGCGGATGAGCATCTGCCCCGCCAGCTCCCAGTTGCCGAAGTGCGCCGTCACCAGCATCGCGCCCTTGCCCGTGGCTGCGCGCGCCTGGAGCGCCGCGAAGGCCTCCTCACCCACGATGCCCTGCTGGTCCCAGTCCGGCGTCAGCCGGTCTCCGCTGGGCAGCGACTCCACCACCACGCGCGCCATGTTGATGTACGCGCCGTGCGCGATGGCGAGCCGCTCCGCCTCGCTCTTCTCGGGCATCGCCATGGCCAGGTTCTCCAGCGCCACGCGCCGACGGATGCGCAGGTGGAACGCCAGCGAACCAAGGAAGCGAGCGAGCGCATCGCGCGCGCCCGGCGACATGGCGGTGAGCAGCGCCCAGATGCCCTTTGTCAGGAAGGCGACAATCGCGCCGGGCGGCGTCCCGATGATGCGGCGCAGGTGCTCGGGCGGAGCCTTGTGTCGATCGACGCCGTTCGTTTCTGGGACGGATGGAGAGATTTTCGCGAGAGCGGGCACGGCGCGCACTCCATCGCGAAGCGGGCGTGACGGCAAGGCCACCCTCCTCCGTGCGGCGCTACCCTGCTCGCCCGGTCTGCGCCACACTGCCGCGCCATGCCCAACCTCTTCCGTCGCACGGCGCTCGCCGCCGTCACCCTGCTCGCTGCGTGCAGTGGCTCGCGGACGCTCGCACCCGGCGCGCCAACGTCGTCTCTTGAAGCCTCGGCCTCCGCGCCGAAGCCCACGCCCACCGCGCCCACGCTGCGCCTGCCCGAGGACGTGAAGCCCACGGGCTATCGCGTGGACCTCACGGTGGATCCGAAGGCGCCCACGTTCACGGGCTCCGTGGACATCGACCTCGCGGTGCTCAAGCCCACCTCGGTCGTGTGGCTCAACGGCACGGCGCTGGAGGTGAAGCACGCCACGCTGGTGCAGGGCGGCAAGCCCGTGGGCGTGACGCCGGTGGTGGGCGGCAAGGACTTCCTGGGCTTCGTGCTGGATGCGCCGCTCACGGTGGGCTCGGCGCACCTGCGCGTCGAGTACACGGGCACCGCGTCCGAGCGCGAGGTGAGCGGCGCCTTCCGCGTGAACGAGGGCGGCGACTGGTACGTCTACACGCAGTTCGAGCCGCTGGGCGCGCGGCGCGCGTTCCCCTCCTTCGACGAGCCGGGCTTCAAGGTGCCGTGGGAGCTGAGCCTGCGCGTGCCCGAGGGCACCGTGGCCGTCGCCAACACGCCCGAGGTTTCTCGTGAGCCGGGCGCGGACCACACCGTCACCTTCCACTTCGCGCGCACGCAGCCGTTGCCCAGCTACCTCGTCGCGTTCGGCGTGGGGCCCTTCGAGTTCATGCCCGCGGCGGACTCGGGGCAGAAGAAGGTGAAGACGCGCATCATCACGCCCAAGGGCCGCGCGGGCGAGGCCGTCTACGCCGCCGAGATGACGCCGCGAATCATCGAGCAGCTGGAGACGTACTTCGGCTCGCCCTACGCCTACGAGAAGCTGGACGTGATGGCGGTGCCGCTGCTGGGCGGCGCGATGGAGAACCCGGGGCTCGTCACGTTCAACTCGCGGCTCATCCTGTCCAAGCCCGAGGAGGACACGACGCGCCGTCAGCGCAGCTTCGTCGCGGTGCAGGTGCACGAGCTGGCGCACCAGTGGTTCGGCGACCTCGTCACCATGGCGTGGTGGGACGACCTGTGGCTCAACGAGTCGTTCGCGTCGTGGATGGAGGCGCGCATCCTCGGCACCTGGCAGCCGACGTGGGACGAGACGGTGTATCGGGTGGGGGAGCGCAGCTACGCGCTCAAGGAGGACGGCTTGCTGTCCGCGCGCCGCATCCGCCAGCCCATCGAGAGCAATGACGACGTGGTCAACGCTTTCGACGGCATCACCTACGGCAAGGGCTCGGCGGTGCTGGCGATGACGGAGGCGTGGCTGGGCGAGGACGTCTTCCGGCGCGGGATCCAGCGGCACCTGCGCGCGCACGCGGGCGGCAACGCCACCGCGAAGGACTTCCTGGATGCGATGGCCGCCGAGGCGGGCAAGGACGTGGGCGCGGTGATGGCCACCTTCCTGGACCAGGGCGGCGCGCCCATGGTGTCCGTCGAGCTGGCGTGCGACGGTGGCCAGCCTCGGGTGGTCCTCTCGCAGAGCCGCTACCTGCCGCTGGGCTCGATGCGACCGGCGCCGCAGACGTGGAAGGTGCCGGTGTGCGTGAAGTACGCGGCGGGGGACAAGGTGGCGCGCGCGTGCACGGTGCTGGAGCAGGAGCACGCCGAGCTGGCGCTGCCCGAGTCCAAGGGCTGCCCCGCGTGGGTGTTCCCGAACTCCGAGGGCGCGGGCTACTTCCGCATGCAGCTCTCGCAGGACCTGCGCGCGAAGCTGATGAAGACCGGCTACGCGAAGCTGTCCCGCCTGGAGCGGGTGGCGCTCTTCGGTGACTCGCTCGCGCTGGTGGAGGCGGGTGCGCTGCCGGCCGCCGAGGCGTTGCCGCTGTTGGAGCAGGCCGCGAAGGATCCGGACCGCCAGATTTTCGAAGCGGGCCTGGAGCTGCTGTCCCTGGTGGAGCCGAACCTGCTGGCCGAGGGGCGGCGCGAGGACGTGCAGCGCTACATGCGAGACCTCTTCAGCGCGCGGGCGCGCAAGCTCGGCTTCACGCCGCGCGCGGGCGAGAGCGAGGACACGCGGCTGCTGCGCCCCATGGTGGTGCGGCTGGCGGGCTCCTCGGGCGCGGATGCGCAGCTCGTGGCCGAGGCGAGCGCCCTGGCCACGAAGTGGCTGACGGACCGCCGGGCCATGGCGCCCGAGATGGTGGAGCCCGCGCTCGGCATCGCGGTGAAGCGCGGGACCGCGGCCTTCCACGCCCAGCTCCTGGCGGCGCTTCGTCAGGAGAAGGACCGCCGGGACCGGCAGGTCATGCTGGGGGCGCTGGGGCACGCCATCGACCCGGAGCGCGTGCGCACGAACCTGTCGCTCATCGTGGACAAGGGTCAGGACCCGCGCGAGACGCTGTGGTTGCTCATGGGCGCCTCGCGCGACTCGCGCACGCAGGACCTGGCGTTCGACTTCGTGAAGGCGCACTACGACGAGCTGGCGGGCGCCAATGGGAAAGAGGCGCTGCTGCCCGAGGACTTCATCCCGCACCTCGTCTACATCGGCTCGTCGTACTGCGACGCGGGCAAGCGCGCGCAGTTCGCCCAGTTCTTCACCGAGCGCAACGCGAAGGTCTCGGGCGGCTCGCGCGAGCTGGCGAAGGTGCTGGAGTCGGTGGACCAGTGCATCGCGCTGAAGCAGGCCCAGGGCGCGAGCCTGGAGTCCTTCTTCGCCGGTCGCGCCGCGAAGGCGCCCAAGGCCCCGGTCGCGCGCTAGTCGCGGTCAGGGCCGCGTGTCCCCGGGCCAATCGAGGGCCCGGGGGCGTGGGGTTTTCGCGCGGGCCTACTTCCGGGCGCGGGACATGAACGACATGAAGGCCTCGCGGGCCTCGTCGGACTGGAGGCGCTGGACGAACTCGGCGCCCTCGCGCTTGAGGGCTTCCTCGACCTCGTCGCGGATGGGGCCGCGCACCAGGCGCTTGGTGACGCGCAGGGCCTCGGCGGGCCGCGCGGCGAAGGCGCGGGCGCGCTCCAGGGCGGTCTCGTGGAGGGTGGCCTCGTGGAGCACCTTGTTGATGAGCCCGGCGCGCAGCGCGGTGGCGGCGTCGAACGGCTCGCCCAGCATCAGCAGCTCGGACGCGAGCGCGAGCCCCGCGACGCGCGGCAGGAGCAGGCTGCTGGCGCCCTCCGCGCACAGCCCCAGGTTGACGAAGGGCATGTGGAAGCGCGTCTTCTCGCCAGCAAGCACGTAGTCACAGTGCAGCAGCATCGTCGTGCCGATGCCCACCGCGGGGCCCTCGACGGCGGCGACGACGGGCTTGCTGAAGCGCACGAGGGCGCGCAGGAACTTGAACACGGCGCTGTCCTCGCCCGTGGGCGGGTGCTCCAGGAAGTCGCCGATGTCATTGCCAGCGGTGAAGATGCCGCCCGCGCCCTTGAGCAGCACCACGCGCACGTCGCCGTCGGCATCGGCCTGCTGGAGCGCCTGGGTGGCCGCCTCGTACATGTCATGCGTGAAGGCGTTCTTCTTCTCGGGGCGGTTCAGGGTGAGGGTGAGAATCCCCTCGGCCCGCTGCGTCAAGATGGTGTCGGACATGGCGGCGCAGCCTAGCCGAGTCCGGCGCGGGGCACGCGTCTGGGATGACACCGGCCGCACCTATCCGACAGGGCGGGAGAGGGGTTGGCCGGCCGGCGCCTGGGCGCTATGCACCGGGGAATGGCGACGACTCCTCCGGCTCGGCCTCCTTCGGACCCTCAGCGCCTCCTCGCGGAAGAGACCTTCGAGGGGGAGACCTTCACGAACCTGGACCTGGAGGGGGCGGACCTGCGGGGCAAGGAGTTCTTCCGGTGCACGTTCCAGGACTCGCGCTTCCAGGGGAGTGTGTGGTCGAAGGCGAAGCTGGAGGAGTGTGTCTATTCGAGCTGCGACCTGACGCGCGCGCAGTTCTCTCAGACGGCGATGCGGGGGGTGCGCTTCGAGAACTCGAAGTTGATGGGCATTGATTGGTCGGTGGTGGCGCCCTTCCACGAGATGTCCTTCGAGGGGTGCAACCTGCGCTACGGCTCGTTCCTGGGGCTCATCTTGCGCAAGACGCGCATCGTCCAGTGCATCGCGCTGGAGACGAGCTTCACGGACATGGACCTGTCGGAGACGGACTTCGAGGGGACGGACCTCTCGGGCTGCACGTTCCACAACTGCAACCTGACGCGCGCGGACTTCCAGAACGCGATGGGTGTGTTCATCGACCCCGCGAGGAACCGCGTGAAAGAGACCCGAGTGCCCGTGGAGGCCGCGGTGCAACTGGCGAAGTCCCTGGGCCTGGTGGTACCGGGCTACGGAGAGGGACCGAAGCTGGGAGCAGGCGGGGAGCGCAAGCGGCGGCGCTGAGGTGGCGCGCGCGAGTTATGCCAAGACCGCGTGGGGCATCGAGGCCTTCTCGGGGACGAACTCTTCGGGCGGAGCCGAGAACCCGTTCCAGAACACCCAGAGCCGGCGGCACTGAGGGCATTTGAGGAAGCTGCTCATCGACGAATAGACAGCCTCCGCATCCACCTGCCCCGAGAACCGGTCGAAGTCGGAGTCCGAGATAAAGAGCCACTCGTCAGGACAGGGAATCTGGCCGTAGGGAATCTGCCGACCACATGTACAATTCCAGCTCGGCATTGGCTTCCTATTGAGTGTCAGTCGGCTTCTGGCGCAGATGCGTGCAGACTATCGCTGGATGCTGACCGGAAACTCACGGCCCGACTTTCTTGTTGAGATGTTGAAGGGACGTGATGATTTGTGATGAGAGCTTTTCCCAAAGGGAAGCAGTCAAGTCCTGTGGGCGCTATACCTCTCGGAACTTCATCCCCGTGGTTCCGATTCGCTCCAGCGCCGTCTTGATTTCCTCCGAAACGATGAGTGCGATGGTCCATCCCCAAGGGCGGAAGATCTTGGCGTCCCCCACCTTCGAGGGATCAATGCGCATCCCTGCGACGGCGCGGTACTTGCCCGTTTTCTCAGGACGCCCATCCTCCGGCATCCAGTATTCCACCTCCTCGGAAGCTTGATCGTCGATGCACTTCACCAGACGGGTGACGTTCACGAGGCAGAACTGTTCAGGCTGTTGGTCAATGTCGACAGGGAACAGTTGAACGCCGTCAGGAGCCATTTCTTTCAGCAGTGAGGCGACTTGGACGTGGACGATAGGGATGGCTCCAGCATCCGCGAGCGAAAAGTCGAGCGGTTTGCCTGCGCGATAGAAGGGGACTCTCAGCCGACTCTTGACCTCAACAGGTTCCCCTCGCATGAACAGCCACGAACCCTGATCGTGCCCCTCTGCATCCGTGGGCGTGCCCAGATACCAGCGGTCGGCAATATGAACGTCATCGGATAGGTCGAAGTATCGCTTCGCCATCGTCGACTCCTTGAGTCATGGGCTCCGGGTTACCAGCTTGTTGAGTCGGGTCCCTGGGGTGGAGATCTGTCGTGCAAGCCGTTGGAGTTCGCTCGTCAGTGCCGCTCGGCATTCCTGAATGCTACGGCACTCCAGTGTGGCATCCCGCAGTCGTCGGAAGACTTCTTCGTGGTACTCCTGTGGGTGGGGCCCCTTGTGGCCTGGAACACGAACCTTGTTGGCTGCATCGTCCAGCGACATGCCCGCCTTGTCGAAGAGTTCCTGATATCGGGGCGTCCAGGGTCCGCCGTTGTTGGACGACGTGCTGAATTTGTCCGAGGCGATATGGTGCTCGGGTCCCTCAACATCCACCGGACTGGATGCCGCTCCGCTCACGCTCTGGGCCGTTGCGGCTACTGCAGTAGGGGCCAGTGTGATGGTGACCGCATGGGCCGTCACTGCTACGGCTTCCACCTGCGCTACTGCTGCCAGTTGGATTCCCACCTGTGCCGCGCCCATTGACGCCGCCTGCGCCGAGCCAGGCAGCGTCGGCACCTTGGCTGAGAAACTGGTGGCGGTCTGGCTGATGGCGGCCGTGAGCAGCAGGGCGAACGCCCTCGCCGCATTCTTCCCCATGACTGCGCCGTACTTCTTCCCTGCCTCGTGAATCGCAGCGAATGAGGTGGCGTGATCCAGTTCCTCGACCAATCGCCGCCAACCTTGAATGAGCGTCCAGAAGGTGTCCACGCCGATGTAACAGACGAAGCTGGCCGTGACGATGGTCGCAATTCCTTTGGAGAATACCGGCTCGGGGGCAAGCCACATCGCGGCATAGATCGCCATCGTCCAGTAGAGCGAAGCCTTGATTGCCTCAGGGTCGGCCATGTCTTTGAATGACTGCATCATCTCGGGAACGATCTCTTCGATGGCGAAGGACATTCCGACGGCGTAGCGGCCATCGCCGGTAAGGACGGGGCTGTTCAGCAGCGCTTTGCGGCAGTCCCCTGGTTTCCCGATGGCCCGGCAGAACTGGAGGTATTCCTGCGTGACCCGCGCAGCCAGCTCAGCCCATTGCGAAGTCGAGGGCGGTTCCTCCAAGGGAACGACACCTTCGGCCTGGGTGTACCGGTACCAGCCGCTGCGCGGGGTGCTCTCGAACAGAGCCCGCGCGGTTTTCTCGGGGTTGAGTGATGGCCTCTGCTGCCGGACTTCCTTCGCGATTGCCTGGGTGAACTCCTCCTCCCCCAGTTCCACCGGATTGACGTCATCCGAGCGGGGGACGTGGAGAGTGGACCGGCCCTGCCCCGTGTCGAGGCGAACCACGCGCACCGTGCTGCATCCTGCGGATAGGACTACGAGAACGAGCGCAATGAGCAGACAACGAGACGTCATGATGCCCCCCTGAGTCACTCGAACAAAAGTACTCGGATTTGAATATGTTGACGCGTATCGCGACGATGATTTTCATCGTGATGGATGCTCAATCCTTCGAGCCGCGAATCGTTCGCGCAGCTTGTTGGAGTGTTCGCAATGACGGGATGGCACCTACTCCTGCTCGTGAAGGTGACTTGGATTCTTCCACGGATGCGTTCCGGCCGTTCGGGCGATATGACCTTGGCATGTCCTTGCGTGCCGCGTCCTTGAGTGCCGTTGTCATCGCCGCATCGCTGTCCGCTGCTTCTGCCCGTGCCCAGTGCGCGGTGCCTCTCCCGGGCGGAGGTGTCACTCCTCCCTCCGAGCCCGTGCTGTTCGGCGAGGGCGTCATCTCCACGGGGGACATGGAGTCGCATACCCAGCTCACTCCGGACGGCAAGACGCTCTACTTCCTCAAGGGCAACATCGCGTACACCTCGTGGACGATCCTGCAATCCAGTTACCGGGACGGAAAGTGGTCCACTCCCGAGGTCGCTCCGTTCTCTGGCGCCTATGCGGACGCCGACCCCTTCATCACCTCAGACGGACAGCGGTTCTTCTTCATCTCCAACCGCGCGCTGGATGGCAAAGGTCCTCCTCGCCCGGACCTGGATATCTGGATGATGGAGCGCCAGGGTTCCGGCTGGAGCGAGCCGCGTCACCTTCCCGCGCCCATCAACAGTGACCAGGATGAGTGGTTCCCCACTGTCACGCGCGACGGCACGCTGTACTTCGGCTCGGAGCGTCCCGGTGGGCAGGGCGGTTCAGACATCTATCGCGCTGCTCGCGGCAGTAATGGCGCCTTCCTTGCCCCGGAGAACCTCGGCCGTCCGGTGAACACGCCGGGCTTCGAGTACGAACCGCTCGTCTCTCCGGATGGGCGCTTCATGGTGCTCGCGGCAGCGCGTGAGGGCGGGATGGGCTCGCTGGACCTCTACCTGAGCTACCAGGACAAGGAGGGCCACTGGTCCGAGCCCAAGGGCCTGGGGCCTCGCTTCAACACGCGCGCCACGGACATTGGCGCGAAGTTCTCTCCCGACGGGCGCCTGTTCTTCTTCTCCAGCGTGCGTCAGCGCCCGGCTCCGACGACTGCTCCGCTTCGCGTCGGGTACTCGGACCTGCTCAAGCGTCTGCACGCGCCGCAGAACGGACTGGGTGACCTGTACGTCGTGGACGCGCGGGCGCTCGGCATCGAGGGGTACTCGGCCGAGGCCCTTCGCGTGGACGGCTGCAAGTAGTCGCGCGCTACGGTCGCAGGGCTCGGGCCACCAGCGGGGCCAGCGTCACCACCTGGTGCGGAAAGGGCAGCCCCTGCGGCGGCTCCACGCTGTCGCTGCTCACCAGCCGCTGGATAGGCATTGCACTCAAGCGCTCGCGCGCGGCGCCCACCAGGAGCGCGTGGGTCGTCACCACGGTGAAGTCGTCCGCGCAGCCCGCCGTGCGCAGCTCGCTCGCGGCGGCTGCGAGCGTGCCTCCCGTGGACACCATGTCGTCCACGAGGATGGGGCGCTTGCCTCGCACGTCTCCGAGGAGGCCGTGCGTCTCCACCTCGCTGTCGCTCAAGCGGGCCTTGTGCACCACCGCCCAAGGCGTCCCGAGCAGCTTGGCCAGCGCCTCGGCGCGCTTCACCGCGCCCAGGTCCGGTGCCACCACCACGGACGTGCCAGTGACGTGCGGGCGCAGCGCCTCGGCGAGCACGGGCAGCGCGGAGAGGTTCTCCAGCGGCGCGCCGAAGCAGCCCTCCAGCGCGGGGTTGTGCAGGTCCACCGCGAGCAGTCGCTCGAAGCGCCCGCGCGCCATCAGGTCGGCCACGAGTCGTCCTCCCAGGGCCTCGCCGGGTCTGCCGCGCCGGTCCTGTCGCGCATAGCCCACGTAGGGCACCACGGCCTCCATGCGTGCGGCCCCCGCGCGCCAGCACGCATCGGCGAGCAGCAGCAGCTCCAGCAGGTGCTCTCCCACCGGCGCAGAGGCGGACTGCACCAGCACCACCGCGCGCCCGCGCACCGTGTCGGCGGGCACCTCCACGTGCATCTCTCCGTCGGGGAATCGCTCCAACTTGCACGCGGCTGGCGCGACGCCGAGCGCTTGGGCGAGCGCTCGACCGAGGTGGGGACTGGCGCTGCCAATGACGAGGACGGGGTCCATGGGCCCGTACCCTAGCGCGCCTTTCCCCCGTTGCTTCCACCGGTCCCGCCCTCCTCGCGAGCACCCCGACGGGAGAGGCCCCGCTCGCGCCTCCGCCGCCAGTCGCCGCCACCGTGCTTTTCCTTGGGGAAGCGATGGAGGTGGGAACCGATGCGCTTTCGGGACCGAGCGGACGCGGGCAGGCGACTCGCGGGGTTGCTGTTGCCGTACCGGGGCGCGGACGTCCGCGTGCTGGGGCTGGCGCGTGGCGGAGTGCGAGTGGCCTTCGAGGTGGCGCGCGCGCTGGAGGCACCCCTGGACATGTGGGTGGCGCGCCACCTGGGCAGTACCTCCCGAGCGCCCAACGTGGGCGCGGTGTCCGAGGGAGGTGGGCTCTACCTGGACCCGGAGGCCGCGCGGCTCTCGCTCGTCCCCGAGGTCGAGCTGCGAGCCCTGGCCACCGAGGAGCTCTCCGACGTCGAGCGCCATGCGCGGCAGCTCCGAGACCGCCCACCGCCCGAGGTGCGCGGCTGCACGGTGCTGCTCGTGGACGACGGCATGGTGACGGGCTCCACCCTCGCTGCCTCCATCCGCGCGCTGCGGCAGCTGGGGCCGCGCCGGATTGTCGCGGGCGTGGGCGTGGGGACGGCGCACGCGCTGGAGGTCATGCGGGCCGAGGCGGACGCGGTGCTGTGCGTGGAGGTCTCTCCGGGCCTGGGCTCGGTGGCCGAGGCCTATGACGACTTCCGCCCGGTGACGGACGTGGAGATGGAGCAACTGCTGGAGGTCGCGCGGCTACCGGCGCCGTCGCATGCGGTGCTGGACTCGACGGACCTGGGCGGTCGGTGGATGTGAGGAGGACCCATGCAGGTGGAAGCCGAGGGACGAGCGGAGGCGCCAGCGCGCTGGGAGCGCTTCACGCGCGGCTCCGACGTGGGGATCCGAGGCATCGGGCGCTCGGTGGAGCAGGCCTTCGAGATGGCCGCGCTCGCGCTCAGCTCGCTCGTGGAGGATCCGCGCCGGGTGCAGGCCCAGGAAGAGATTGAGATGGAGTGCGAGGCCCGCGCCACGGACCGGTTGCTCGCGGACTGGCTGCGCCACGTGGTGGGCGCCATGGCCTCGGGGCACGTGCGCTTCCACTGCTTCGTGGTGCGCATCGACGGGCCTCGGCTGTTCGGCCATGGCTACGGCGAGCGAGTGAAACCGACGCGCGAGCCTCGAGCGCCGCCGGTAACGGGCGCCACGCTGGCGGAGGTGTCGGTGCGCCAGGGCGCGGATGGACTGTGGACGGCCGAGTGTCTGGTCGAGCTTTGAATCGGAGCGCGGAGGCGAGGCCGGCACGCTCGGACGTGCGAGGAGGCGACGGACATGGCGACGCGGACGGTGTCCTTTTCGGCGCGGAGCGGCGCGCGGACGCAGGGCGCGTTGGAGCTGCCGCTCGGGCGGCCCGCGGCCAGCGCGGTGCTCGTCTCGTGCTTCGCGTGTCTGGGTGAGTCGCCGGGCCCGGCTCGGTTGGCGCACGCGCTGGTGTCCCGAGGCTTCGCGGTGCTCCGCCTGGACTTCACGGCTCGGGATGGAGCGGGCCATCCCGACACCGTGCCCAGCGTGGACGCGGTGGTGGACGCGGCGGCGTGGCTGAGCGCGGAGGGATTCCCACCGCCGCGTCTGCTGGTGGGCCACAGCCTGGGAGGCACGGCGGCGGCGGTCGCGGTGGCGCGGCTGCCCGAGGTGGCGGCGCTGGCCCTGGTGAACGCACCCGCGGGCGGCAGCGGCTTGCTCGCGCGACTCACGCCCTCGGAGCAGGCCGCGGGGGAGGGGGAGCTGCACCTGGGGCCCGGGCGATTGCGACTGGGGCACGGCTTCCTGGAGGCCATCGCGGAGGCGCGCGTGTCCGAGGCGCTGAGCGGCTTTCCCGGCGCCGTGCTCGTGCTGCACGCGCCCGCGGACCGATACGTGGGCCTGGAGAGCGCGCGCAAGCTGGTAGCGAGCGCCCGGCGCCCCGCCAGCCTGGTGATGCTGGACGGCGCGGACCACTTCCTCTCGCGCGAGCGGGATGCCTCCTTTGCGGCGGACGTGCTGGGGCCCTGGGCCATGCGCGAGGTCGCGCCCGTGGCCGAGCGCGAGGCGCCGTTGCCCTCGGGCGAGGTGGAGGTGCGCGAGGCGGGGCAGGGCCGGTTCGCGCAGGACATCCGCGCGGGATTGCACCGGCTGCGCGCGGATGAGCCTCTGTCCCTCGGGGGATTGGACACCGGGCCCACGCCGTACGGCCTGCTCGCGGCGGCGCTGGGCGCGTGCACGTCCATGACGCTGCGGCTGTACGCCGAGCGCAAGGGCTGGCCCCTGGAGCGCGTCAGCGTGCGGCTGAGCCACGACAAGGTTCACGCCAAGGACTGCGCGGAGTGCGAGCAGCGCGACGGAAAGGTGGACCGCCTGGAGCGCGTCATCCGGTTGGAGGGGCCGTTGACGGACGCACAGCGCGAGCGGCTGCTGCACATCGCGGACCTGTGCCCGGTGCACCGCTCGCTCGCTTCGATGGAGGTCGACGTGCGCACCCGGATGGCTGAATCATCGTGAGCCCTTGGGCCTGGGGACTGCTATAGGGACCGCCCCCTTCCTGGATTGGATGTCCGCACATGCATTCCCGTGACACGAACCTGGTGTGGCTGGACCTGGAGATGACCGGACTCGACCCTGAGTCCTGCGGCATCATCGAGGCCGGCGTCATCATCACCGGACCGGACCTGGACATCCGAGAGGAGCAGGGCTGGGTCATCTGGCAGCCCGAGGAGATGCTCGCGCGCATGGAGCCCGTCGTGCGCGAGATGCACACGCGCAACGGCCTCTTGGAGAAGGTCCGCTCCTCCACCACGTCCCTGCGCGTGGCCGAGCGGGAGATGACGGCGCTGGTGGCGGGCCACTGCGGCGTCCACGAGGGCATCCTCGCCGGCAACTCCATCCACACGGACCGGCGCTTCCTCGCGGAGTACATGCCCATGCTCGACCGCTACCTGCACTACCGCATGGTGGACGTGACGAGCCTCAAGGTGCTGGCGCGCGCGTGGTACCCCAACCTCGTCGAGCCGCGGAAGCCGCCCAGCGCCCACACCGCCCTGGCGGACCTGCGCGCGAGCATCAACGAGCTGCGCTACTACCGCGAGATCCTCTTCCGCGCGACCCCGGGCTGAGTCACGGGCTGGGGCGCGGCGCGCTGTCGAGCAGTCCGGCGATGGTGTCCAGCAGCGTGTCCAGCTCGAAGGGCTTGGCCAGGAAGCGGGCGCTGGCCTTGCGCTCCTCCTCGGAGATGCGGCCGGCGCTCATCACCACCACGGGCAGGTCGCGCGTGGTGGCGTCCTCGCGCATGCGGCGCAGCATCTCGCGCCCATCCATCACCGGCATCATCAGGTCCAGGAGCACCAGGTCTGGCTTCACCTGGGACAGCCGCTCCAGGCCCTCGGCGCCGTTGAAGGCGGTGGCCACGTCGTAGCCCTCCACGGAGAGGATGTCCTGGAGCGCCTCGACGATGGCCACCTCGTCATCCACGATGAGCAGCCGCTTCATGCGCGGCCCCCCCGCTTCCCCGTCGCCCGTGGGCGGGTGGGGCGCTTGCGTCTTCGTGACGCGTCGTCGTGGGCGGTGATGCCCTCGGTCCCAATGGCATACAGGCGCAAGGACGAGTCATTGTCGCTCTCGCGCATCTTCAGCACGGAGAGCAGGCGGTGGCGCCGCGCGCGCAGCTCCACGAAGCGCAGCAGGATGATGTTGTCGACCACCGCCTCCAGGCCCGCCTGGGGCGTGCTCGGCTCCGGGCCGACGAGCGTGTGCGTCTCCTGGGCGATGAGCACGGTGACATGGCGCTCGCGCAGCATGTTCATCACCGCCACGAGGAAGCGCGGCAGTCGCTCCGGAGGCATGGACTCCTGCGCGAAGGTCACCAGCCCGTCCAGGAACAGCCGCCGCACGCGGTGCTGCTCCACGTGCGCGAGCAGCCGCTGCACCAGCGCGTCCGGCGGAGCTTCCACGTCCACCTGGGTCTCCAGGTGCACCCGTCCCTCGGCCACGTGCGCGCGCAGGTCCAACCCCACGCCGCCCGCGGCCTGGAGGAGCCGCGAGGGCATCTCCTGGAACCCGAGGTACATCCCGGGCTCCTCGCGCCGCGCGCCCTCATCCAGGAAGTGCAGCCCCAGCAGCGTCTTGCCCGTGCCAGGAGCGCCGAACAGCAGGGTGGACGTGTCGCGCACCAGCCCGCCCGTCAGCATGGTGTCCAGCCAGGGCAGGCCGAAGCGAAGGCGCTGTCGCGGGTCGGCGACCTCGGCGGGAGGATGGAAGTAGAGCGCTTCGGCGCGCGGAAAGACACGCACGCCCGCGTCGCTGATGTCGAAGGCGTGGCGACCCGGGAGCTGCGCGCCGCCGCGGAACTTGGGCACCTCCACGCCGCGCACGGCCTTGAGCCCGAGCACGTCCAGCGACAGGGCCACCACGCCATCCACCAGCGCGAACTGCGAGTCCTCTCCGTCCGGAGGCCGCCCGGTGAGCAGCAGCGTGGTGCAGCCGGCGAGCGCGCTCTGCACGCACAGCGCATGGAGGAACTCGCGGAAGGCGAGCCGGGACTCGGCGTACTCCTCCGCGGCGGAGAGCCCGTCGAGCACCAGCGTGGTGGCGTCGTGCTCGCGCACCGCGCGGAAGATGAGGCGATTGAGGCCCGTGAGCCCCTCGCCCTTCAAGGCCGCGGAGCCGCTGACGTAGTGCAGCGAGCGCCCCACGGCCTCCGGTTGGAAGAAGCCCAGCGAGGACAGGTGCAGCACCATGCGCGAGTGGGACTCGGTCAGCACGGTGACGTAGACCGCGCGCCCACCCAGGGCGACCGTGGCGAAGCAGAACTGGTTGCCGAGCAGCGTCTTGCCCGTGCCCGGCATGCCCGTGAGGATGTACGTGCCGCCGCGCAGCCAGCCGCCGCGCAGCAACGTGTCCAGCCCGTCCACTCCGGTGGGGACCCGGGGCGCTGGCCCGGTCGGAAGGTCAGGGGATTCCGTCACGCGTGCTCCTTCCGCCTTCTGTGCGCAAGGTAGGCCATGCCGCGCGAGCGGCCACGTCTTCAGTCGCGGTGTGTCCGGAATCCAGCGCTGGCGCGGACCTCTCTTTCAGCTTGCGAGCACATCGCCGCGCGCGGCGGCGTCCAGGCGCTCGCGCAGCACGTGCTTCTGCACCTTGCCCAGCGCGTTGCGGGGCAGGGCTTGCGCGAACACGACGCGGCGCGGCTTCTTGAAGCTGGCCAGCCGCTCGCGGCACCACTCCACCAGCACCGCCGCATCCGGCGTGGCGCCCGCCGCGGGGACGACGACGGCCACCACCTGCTCGCCGAAGTCCGCGTCCGGCATTCCGAGCACGGCCACCTCCGCGACGGAAGGGTGCGAGGCGAGGACCTCCTCCACCTCTCGGGGGTAGATGTTGAAGCCGCCGCTGATGATGAGCTCGCGCGCGCGGCCGGTGATGCGCAGGTAGCCGTCCGCGTCGAACGCGCCCAGGTCGCCCGTGCGGAACCAACCCGCCGGGTCGAAGGACTCGGTGGTGGCGTCCGGACGTCGCCAGTAGCCCGCGAAGACGTGGGGCCCTCGCACTTCGATTTCGCCCGGCGCATCGATGGCCACGGGCTGGCGGGTGCGCACGTCCACCACGCGCGCCTCCTGGCCCGGGAAGGCGAAGCCCACCGTGCCGGGGCGGCGCTCGCCGTCATACGGGTGCGTGGTGTTCATGAGGGTCTCCGTCATCCCGTAGCGCTCCAGGATGCGCTGACCGAACTCCGCTTCGATGTCATGGCAGAGCTGCGGGCTCAGCGGAGCGGAGCCGGACACCCACAAGCGCAGCCGCCGAGGCTTCACACCCGTGCGCCGCGTCTCCTCCAGCAGCCGTCCGTACATGGTGGGCACGCCGAAGAAGAGCGTCAGGCGCGCGTCGTCACGCAGCGCGGTGAGCGCCTCGGACGCGACGAAGCGGCGGCGCAGGTCCACCGTGGCGCCGGTGAAGAGTGTGCCGTGCAGACCCACCATGAGCCCATGGGTGTGGAAGAGCGGGAGGGTGAGCAGCAGCCGGTCCGCGTCCGTCCAGCGCCAGGCCTCGGAGACGGCGCGCACGTTGGCCAGCAGGTTGCGGTGCAGCAGCATCGCGCCCTTGGAGCGGCCCGTGGTGCCAGACGTGTAGCCCAGCACCGCGAGGTCCTCCGCGCGCGGTAATGACAGCGCGGCCTGGGACGCTTCGCCTTCCTGGAGCAGCAGGGTGAAGGGCAGCTCTGTCAGCGATGCGGGCAGCGCGATGGCGGGCGGCTCCACGGTGATGAGCCATTGCAGGGCGGGGAGTTGCTCGCGCAGCGGCACGAGCTCCGCGGCGCCCGAGGTGCCCGTGACGCACGCGCGCACCTCCGCGTCCGCGAGGATGTGGGCCAGCTCCACCTGACGGTACGCGGTGTTGACGAGCACCACGACTCCGCTCGCGGCCTGCACGCCCAGGTAGGCGATGACGAACGCGGCGCTGTTCTCCAGGAAGAGGGCCACGCGCTCGCCGGGCTGGAGGCCGCGATGCTTCAGTCCGCGCGCGAACCGCGTGACGCTCTGCGCCAGCTCGCCGCGTGTGAAGGATTCCTGCTCGAAGGTCAGCAGCGGGCGCTGCGGCTCGGCGCGAGCGAGGTCGAGGAAGACTTCGAGCAGGGAGGAGGACATGTCGCGGCGCCTCGGGGACAGAGAGGGATGCCTGACTCATCGCACGCGAGGGGGCTTGCGTGAAGGGTTGGTTTGTAGACGAAACTCGCCTTTGGGGGCCGGCATTACGCGAGGTGTGGAATGCGACAGCGTCGCCGCCCGTGGCTTGGAGTGTGGGTCGTCTCGTTGTGGTGCTGGGGGTGTTCTTCCTCCAGTCCCGCGTCTCCGCCCGACTCGGGCACGGTCGTGCCGGAGTGGGATGGCACGGCGGTCCCTCTGGAGGAAATCGGAGACCCGGTGGATGCGGGCACCCCGAGCGCGTGCCGGGTCCTCAAGGATGCGGGCGCGGGTGTCGCGTGCGGTGACTTCGCCACCTTCGACTTGTCGGGGTGCAATCGCGCGACGCTCTCGCGGGTGTCGGAGACGGGCGTCTTCTATGGCTCGGTCGGCGCCTTGGCCTTTCAAGGCGACGCGGGCGCCTTCGTGGATGGGTTCCCCGCGGACAAGGCGCTGCGCGATGCCACCACCCTGTACGCGGCCGCGGATTACAACGTGCCCACCAGCACCCGCCGGATCCGCATGGCCATCGCGGCCTGCGAGGCCCCGACGCCGGACCTGGTGAAGAGCTGCAAGGCCATCTGCGTCAACGGGAAGTTCTCGGGCTGGGACTTTGGAGACCTCAACCAGGTGGGCGCGCCCGGGGGGCAGCCCGAGTCCTCCGGTGGGCTCCAGCTCGCCTCCGAGTCCTTCGTCACGCAGGGCGAGCCCGTGGATGTCTATGTCACCCACGACCATGCCTACGTCGTGTCCATTGATTCGCCCCGGGGAGGCGGTGGCCTCACCGTCTTCGACGTGCGCGACCGCGCCCACCCCGTGCTCAAGAAGGTCCTCCACATGGAGGGGGACAGCTACTGGAACGCGGCCTGGTCCAAGGGCGACACGCTGTACGTCGCGAGCAAGGCCCGCGGCGTGCTCCTCTTCGACATCCACCAGCCGGGTGATCCGCAGTTCCTGCGCGCCCTGCCCAATGGAGAGGCCATCAACGTCCACACGATGTTCGTGGATGGGGACATCCTCTACGCGATGGCGTTGGGGCCCGTGGCGAGCACGCTCATCTTCGACATCTCCAAGCCGTCCGAGCCCGTGCTCCTCCAGCGCTATGTCACGCCGACGGGACCGGATGCGTGGCCCGTCACCTATACACATGACGCGTTCGCCTATCAGGGGCGCCTCTACGTCAATCAGCAGGGGGAAGGATACGTCGTCGTGGATGTCACGGACCCCAGCGCACCGCGCAAGCTGGGCGCGTATCGATTCCCGGATACGTTCACGCACGCCAGCGCGGTGGGCACCTTCGCGGGCCGCACCATCGCGTTCGAGGGCGGCGAGAACTACGGCGCGCATCTGCGCGTGCTGGACGTCACGGACCCGGCGAACATCGTGAAGATTGGCGAGTACGGCCTGGGCACGTACTCCATCCACAACATGCTGCTGCGCGGCAAACGGCTCTACATCGCCTACTACCAGATGGGCCTGCGGGTGTTGGATGTCTCCAATCCCACCCGTCCACGGGAAGTCGCCCACTACGCCACGTACCGGGATACGGACCCCTACAGGTGGGGCGACATCTTCGAGGGCTCCATCGGCATCCGCATCCCGGGTGATGGCTTTGTCTACCTGGTGGATACCTCGCGCGGCCTGCTCATCCTCAATGAGTTGTGAACTGACGCTGTAGGCCAGAGGGGCGATGCCCCGTGAGACATCGCTGAGATGTCTCACGAGGGCTTGCGGGAAGCGCGCGGCTGTGGTCGAAATCTCGTCTTGAAGGGGCCGGCCATTGCGAGAGGTGTCCGATGCATCTGCGTCGCCGTCCATGGCTTCATCTGTTGGCTGTTTCCCTTCTGAGCTGGGGGTGCTCCTCCAAGCCCACGACACCTCCAGACCCCGAGACACCCACGCCCGAGTGGGATGGCACCGCGGTGCCGCTGGAGGAGCTGGGCGATGTGATTGACGCGGGCACCCCGAGCGCATGCAACGCGCTCGCGGACGCGGGCCCGGGCATCGAGTGTGGTGACCTCGCCGCCTTCGACCTCTCGGGGTGCAACCGCGCTTCGCTCGCGCAACTGCCGCCCACGGGCATCTTCCAGGGAGGCATTGGCTCGCTGGCCATGCAGGGGGACGCGGGCACCTACGTGGGCGGAATCCGAGGGGAGCTGATTCGCGACGCGACCACCGTGCACGCGTCCATGCGCTACACCACGAAGCGCAACTTCCACTTCCGCTCGGTGATCGCCGCCTGCGAGGCGCCGAACCCCGACCTCATCAAGGTCTGCGCCGCCACGTGCCGCGACGGCAAGCTCCTGTACGTGGAGCGCGGCGACCTCAATCGCATCGGCAAGGTCGACGACCAGCCCGTGTCCGTGGGCGGCATCCAGCTCGCCTCCGAGTCCTATGTCGCGATGGGTGAGCCCGTGGATGTCTATGTCACCCACGACCACGCCTATGTCGTCTCCATCGATGGCCTGGAGGGGACGGGTGGGCTCACCGTCTTCGACGTCCACGACCGGGCCCATCCTGTCTTCAAGAAGCAGATCCGGATGGACGGCGACAGCTACTGGAACGCGGTCTGGGCCACGGGCGACACGCTGTACGTCGGGAGCAACTCGCACGGCGTGCTCGTCTATGACATCCGCGACCCGGCCAATCCGCAGTACCTGAGGGCCGTCGGCGGCGAGCCGACCAACGTGCACACGTTCTTCGTGGACGGGAACGTCCTCTACGCGATGTCACCGATGCCCGCGCCGAGCGTGTTCGTGTTCGACATCCGCACGCCCAACGAACCGGTGCTGCTCCAGAAGATTGTCATCCCGCTGTCGCCGACGGCGTATCCGACCGCGTATCCGCACGACGCGTTCGCGTACCAGGGGCGCCTCTACGTCAATAACATCCTGGATGGGTACGTCATCCTGGATGTCACGAACCCGAGCGTGTCGAAGGAGCTGGGGGCGTACCGCTACGAGGGCAGCCTGTCGCACGCGAACGCCGTGGGCACCTTCGCGGGCCGCACCATCGCGTTCGAGGGTGGGGAAGGCATTGCCGCGCACCTGCGCATGCTGGACGTCACGGACCCCGCGCACATCGTGAAGATTGGCGAGTATCAGCTGGGGAACTCGTCCATCCACAACATGATCCTCCGAGACAAGCGGCTCTACGTCGCCTACTACCAGGAGGGCGTGCGCGTGCTGGACGTCTCCAATCCCACCCAGCCCAAGGAGATTGCCCGCTACGCCACGTATCGGGACACGGACCCGTTCCGAGTCGGGAACTTCGTCGAGGGCGCCATCGGCATGCGCGTGCCGGGGGATGGCTTTGTCTACGTCGTGGACACCTCGCGCGGACTGCTCATCTTCAACGAGCTGTAAGTGCTCCAGGGCGAGCCGCGTGAAACGCCGCGCCGGCTCGCCCGTTCCATGGCCTGTCTTGCGTTGAGCGGATCGCGTGCAGCATTTGGTGCAGATGGCGGAAAAGCCCAGGTGCACGAGTTGATTTGTTTTTCGGGGGGCCGCATTTCGCGCCCCCATGAACACATCCGAAAGTGGTTGGACTGGCTACGAGGCGTTGCTCTGCGCCTTCAAGGCCTGGGGCATCACCACCTGTACCGGCGTCACGGGCGGAGTGTTCCTGCTTGATGAACCCTCGACGATCGTCCCGCTGATCATCCCATGGCGCCGGACCAGGAACGGGTGCGCCACTTCGTGGAGACGTTCCGGGACGCCGTGGACGACGGGCGCCGGGTCGTCATCCTGGCGGGAGAGGAGCTGGCGCGGGTCCCTCGGGCGGGGCCCCTCACCACCCGCTTGTGCGAGCTGTTGGGCGCACCCATCGTCTGGAGCATCAACGGCGCCAACGGCGTCGAGCGCCAGAACCCCATGGGCCATGGCTACATCTCCTTTGGCGGGAATGACGCTGCCCTGTCGCTCTGGTCGAGTCTGGGCGAGGAGGACATCCTGCTCGTGCTCGGCGCGTGCCCGGACGAGTACACCGTCAACCTCCAGAGCTACAACGCGGGGAAGACCTTCGTCATCACCGCCCTCGAGGAGGGCTATGGCCAGACGAACGGCAGCTTCGCGCACCGCGCGCGCCACGCGTTCCACCAATGGGTGACCCCGCTCGACAGCGCGCTGCACGCGCTCATCGAGCACCTGTCGGTCCGCCCTCCGCGCACCCTGCGCGTCCAGCCGGTCCCGCTGAATCTCAACGACACTCCGAAGGCCCCACCCCGTTCCGGCCATGTGGACATGCGCCAGTTCTTCTCGCGCTTGGACGCGCTGTGGGCCCCCGGGACCATTGGCTTCGATGATGTGTGTCTTTCCTACAAGGATCGTCAGTACGTCACCCAGCGTCCCCATCCGAACGCGCGCTTCTTCTCCCTCTACCGGGGCTCGGCGATGGGCAACGTCTTGGGGCTCTGCATCGGCGCACGGCAGGCCAGCCCGGAGGGACACGTCGTGGGCTTCACGGGCGATGGTTGCTTCCGCCTCTTCGCGGGGTGTCTCTCCGAGGCCAGCACCCTGGACGTGCTGCTCTTCGTGCTCGACAACGGCAACTACGGAATCGTCGAGCAGGTCCTGCCCGTCACGCATCCGGGGCTCGAATCCCATCGCCACCACACCGCGCTGACACACATGGACTCCGGAGCGGTCGCGCGCGCCTGCGGCTGGATGGCGTTCGACCTGCATCCGGACCTGACGAACCTGGACGCCATCATGGCGTTCCATCGCGCCCGCCCAGGTCAGTCCGTCCTGGTGACGGTCCGCGTCGACACCGAACAGGTCCTCGGCCCCAACCCTCGCGCCGCCAATCTCTGACCATGAACGCATCTCTTCCGCAGCCTCGCCTCACGAAGCCCTTCCCAGAAGTCATGCCCCTGCTCGAGCTGCTCGATACCACCTATCAACGCGTGCGGGGCTCCCCGCTGGGGCGTGGTGTCTATCCACCTGCCCTGGAGCAGGCCCCCGTGAGGGAGCGTCTGGAATGGCTCCACACCCAGGCGCCCTTCATGCTCCTGGCGCAGGACACCCAGCCCGACCCCGTCTACTTCTATTCCAACGCCACCGCCTCCGAGCGCTTCGGCTACTCCGCCGAGGAGTTCCTCGTCACGCCCGCGCGACTCAGCGCTCCTCCGGAGGGACGAGAGGAGCGCGCCGCGCTCATCCAGCGGACCTACGCGCATGGGATTGACGTGGGTTACTCGGGCATCCGCGTCACGAAGTTTGGACAGCGCTTCCGCATCCATGACGTGGAGCTTTGGTTGGTTCACGCCGCCGCAGGCCTCTGCATCGGCCTGGGGGCACTGGTCTGGACTTCGCCAATCTAGGGGCCGTCAAACCTGACACCGCGTGAGGGCCTTGCGACCTACACGTGGCTGTGAGCGAACCTGTCGATAAGGGGGGCCGGCAAAGGTGTGGGTGTCGAATGCAATCGCATCGTCGTCCTTTGCTGAGTGTGTTGGCCTTCTCTCTGCTGTGTTGGGGCTGCTCGTCCTCCAGCCCCGCGTCCCCGCCTGACTCAGGCACCGTCACGCCGGAGTGGGATGGCACTGCGGTGCCGTTGGAGGAACTGGGCGACGTGTTCGACGGGGGGACCCCGAGCGCCTGCCGAATGGTCGAGGACGCGGGCGCGGGCGTCGAGTGTGGCGACCTCGTTGCCTTCGACCTCTCCGGCTGCGACCGGGCCTCGCTCGCGCGGGTGCCATCGATGGGCATCTTCTCGGCGGCGGGCGGCGCCCTGGCCATGATGGGGGACGCGGGGACATTCCTCGCGGGAGGGCCCGTGGACCAACTGCGACGGGAGGACGGTGTCCTGTATGCGTCCACGCGCTACACCACCCGGCGCAACGTCCACGTCCGCATGGCATTCGCAGCCTGCGAGGCGCCGACCTCGGAGCAGGTGAAAGGCTGCCTCGCCACCTGCCGTGAGGGGAAGCTCTCCCTCTTGGAGCGAGAGGACTTCAACCGGCTGGGCAAGAGCGATGGCCAGCCCGAGTCCTTCGGCGGCCTCCAGCGCGTCTCTGAGTCCTTCGTCCCGCTGGGCATGCCCGCGGATGTGTACGTCACCCACGACCATGCCTACGTTGTGTCGTTGGATCATCCTCACGGAGAGGGAGGCCTCACGGTCTTCGATGTGAGCGACCGAGCGCATCCCGTGCTCAAGAAGGTCATCCACCTGGACGGCGACAGCTATTGGAACGCGGTCTGGTCCAAGGGCGACACGCTGTATGTCGCGAGCAAGGCCCACGGCGTGCTCATCTTCGACATCCACCAGCCCGCGGATCCGCAGTTCCTGCGTGCCGTGCCGGGCGGGGATCCGCTCAACGTGCACACGCTGTTCTTGGACGGGGACATCCTTTACGCGATGTCGCAGGCGCCCGCGCCGAGCGTTCTCGTGTTCGATGTCCGCGAGCCCACCGCGCCCGTGTTGCTCCAGCGCATCGTCATTCCGCTGCCCCCGGAGTCGTGGGCGACCGCCTATCCGCACGACGCGTTCGCCTATCAGGGGCGCCTCTATGTGAACCACATGGGGGATGGGTACGTCGTCCTGGACGTCACCCAGCCGAGCGTGTCGCGCGAGCTGGGGGCGTATCGCTTCACGAACAGCTTCTCGCATGCCAGTGCCCTGGGGACCTTCGCGGGGCGCACCCTCGCGTTCGAGGGCGGAGAGGGCGTTGCCGCGCACCTGCGGGTGCTCGATGTCACGGACCCCGCGCACATCGTGAAGATTGGGGAGTACGGCCTGGGCACGTACTCCATCCACAACATGCTGCTGCGAGGCACGAAGCTCTACATCGCCTACTACCAGGAGGGCCTGCGGGTGTTGGATGTCGCCAACCCCACCCAGCCCCGCGAGATTGCCCGCTACGCCACCTACCGGGACACGGACCCCTTCCGAATCG